>CANJPN010000645.1 GCA_947475855.1 Bradyrhizobiaceae bacterium | reverse complement strand
CTGGAGGCAGGCAGCGGTCCGCTTGTGGTGCTCGTTCACTCGAGCGTGTCTGGAGCACGCCAATGGCGCAAACTGATCGATGCTTTGGCGCCGTCGTTCCACGTTAAGGCGCCGAACCTTTTCGGATATGGCAGCACACCGCCCTGGCCGAACGACTGGCCCCAAACCCTCGCCGACCAGGCAGCCATCGTCGAGGCTGTCATCCCGCCGCACGCCGAACACTTGAGCCTCGTCGGCCACTCATTCGGCGGCGCCGTCGCGATGACCGTCGCCAAGCGGCTGGGCACGCGCATCGACAAGCTGGTGCTGCTCGAGCCCAATCCCTGCACGCTCCTGCGCGACCATGGCCGCGAAGATGCATTCGCCGAAATTTCCGCCATTCGCGATTGGGTGACCCACCACGCCGCGGAAGACAAATGGCACATTGCGGCCGAACGCTTCGCTGACTATTGGGGCGGCGCTGGCACCTGGGCCTCGACCAACCACGAAAGACGCACGGCCTTCGAGACGGCTTTGCGCCCCAACTTATACGAGTGGGATGCCGTGATGAACGACACCACGACGCTCGAGGAATGGATCGCAGCACTCCCCGCGCGCACGCTGTTGTGCTCCGACCGCAACTCACCCCGGCCGATCTGCGAACTCGCCGAACTCTTCCGAGCCAACACGGCGTGGACCTTCCACGATATTCCCACGGGCGGACACATGGCGCCGCTGACACGCCCCGATCTCGTCAACCCGATCGTCGAACAATTCCTGAGATCCTGATCTGACGCATCGGCAGTAGCCCAAACGTGCCCGGTCGTGCCAGGATACAGAAAAACTGACAATGCGAACGAAGAGCCTGGGAGGCCCTCATGGACGACGCACCGCTGCACAGCGATTTCCGCCAGGCACGCCGCCGGGACGTGCAGGAAATCACCACCGCGACCGACACCCGCGAGATCCTCGCCAACTGCGCCCGCCAAACGAAGCAGTATGGCCTCGACAAGTGGTTCATCGTCGATGTCGACGCGCACCATGTCGAAACCGATAGCTGGGCCGACGTCATCGACTGCATCGAGGATCCCGTCGTCCGCTACAACGCCAAGGCGATGGCCAAGAACTGGCCCGACGCGAAGAACCGTGCGCTCACCAACGGCTCCGTCGGCCTCAATTTCCAGGACGTGTCCGGCCGCATCCCACACCAGGCAGCGCTCGCCGAGCACGTGCCCGCCAACGGGCTCCATCGCGACATCACCCTCGCGCGCCGCGCCATGGAAGCGATGAGCATCGATCGCCAGGTCATTTTCCCGCAGCCGATGTTGAACGTCGGCATGCATCCCTCGCCCACTATCGAGACGCAGCTCATCGGCGCTTACAATCGCTGGTTCACGGAGACGATCCTCGCCCACGAAGATCGTGTAATCTCGATGTTGCCGCTGCCGTTCCGTGACGTCGATGCCTGCCTGGATATCGTGCGCAAGTACGGCGACAAGAAAGGCGTCGTCGGCTTCTGCGTCACGAGCCAGCGCCAGGCGCACGTTGCAAGCGCGCAGTACATGCGGCTTTACGCCGAGATCGAGGAGCGCGGTCTGCCGCTCGGCTTCCATGCCGGCCCCGACTACATGTTCGAGAAGTCGGTGAACCGCTTCCTGTCCATGCACGCGCTGTCGTTCGTCACTTGCAACATGGTGCATCTCACCAATTGGGTCATCAATGGCATGGGTGAACGCTTTCCCAAGCTCAAGGTGATCTGGATCGAGAGCGGCATCGCGTGGTTGCCCTTCATGATACAGCGCCTGGACCACGAGTTCGCGCTGCGCCAATCCGATGCGCCGCTGCTGAAGAAGATGCCGAGCGAATACATCACCGATATGTACTATACGACGCAGCCGCTCGAGGTGACGAACATGGACCTCTTGAAGGCCACGTTCAAAGCGGTGAAGGCCGACACCCAGCTACTCTATGCATCCGACTGGCCGCACTGGGACTTCGACCCACCCTATCGCATCGCCTCTCTGCCATTCCTCTCCGAAGAAGGTAAGCGCAACATCCTCGGCGAGACGGCCCGCAAGCTATTCAAGCTCTAGCTCCGCATATGCACGCGGGCGCATTTTGCGCACCGTGTCCCGAAGTTGAGATGCGATCCGCGACGCCTCGAGGGCTATTCGATGATGGGTTCGAGGGAAGGTGTGACTGTCGTCGTCACAGCATTCACAGTTTTCGCCGCGGCAATCGCCCACGCCGATACCGTCGCCGATTTCTATCGCGGCAAGACAGTGACGCTATCGGTCGGCTCGGGCGCTGGAGGTGGCTATGACACCTATGCACGCGTGATCGCCCGCCACCTGCACAAGCATATTCCCGGCGAGCCCGTGGTGATCGTGAAAAACGCACCGGGAGCCGGGGGCCTCGTACTCGCCAACACACTTTACAACGTGGCAGCGAAAGACGGCACGGAGATTGCAACTTTCAATCGAGGGCTTCTGCTCGATCCACTGCTCGGAAACGACAAGGCGCAATTCGATCCACGACGCTTCACCTGGCTCGGCAGTCCAGCCAGCGAAGTCAGTACCTGTGTGTCCTGGCACGCCACGGGCATCAAGACGGTTGCGGACGTACGCGCGAAAGAATTGGTCATTGGAAGCACCGGCCCAACCACCGATACGGCCCTCTACGCCCAGATGAGCAACATCCTGCTCGGCACGAAGTTCAAGCTCGTCCACGGTTATGCTGGCGGTGCCGAGGCCATTCTTGCGATGGAGCGCGGCGAGATACAGGGATTCTGTGGCTGGGCATATTCGTCGATGGAAGCCCAGCGACCCGGCTGGCTCAAGCAAGGCCGCATCAGCGTCATCCTCCAATACGGCGTGGCGCCCAACCCCATGTTCCCAGGCGTTCCCCTCGCAACCGACCTGACGACCACGCCACGCGCCCGCCAGATGTTCGAGCTGGCGGTTGCCCCGCAACTTTTCGCACGGCCATTCATGGCTCCTCCAGGTGTCCCGCCGGACCGCGCTGCAGCCCTTGCCACGGCATTCGCAGCAATGCTGCGCGATCCAGACCTGCGCAAGGAAGCAGCCGAGCGCAGACTCGATATCGAGCCGGTCACGGGCCGCGAGATCATGAGCGTGTTGGAACGCGTGTATGCTTCACCAAGAGAAGTGATCGACGAGGTAAAGTCGATCATGAAATGACCCGGCTCACTCCGGCTGAATGCCGACGTCCTTGATCCATGCCCCCCACTTCAGCAGCTCGGTCTTCACGAACGCATCGAACTCATCGGGCGTGCTCGAGAACGCGTCGAAGCCGATACCTTTCAGCCGGGCAAATGTATCTGGATCGGAAACGGCATCCCTGAAGGCTTGATTGAGGCGCTCGACGATAGGGCGCGGCGTTCGCGCCGGAG
>CANJPN010000644.1 GCA_947475855.1 Bradyrhizobiaceae bacterium | reverse complement strand
GGTCGAGAACGGCGTAAATGCACTGGCACAAGGACGCGTCGACGCCGCGGTCGCCAGTCTCAACAATGCTCTTTCCGCCAGCAGCCTGCCGCAGAACCAGACGGCTCGTGCACTGTATTATCGTGGCGTTGCCTACCGCCGCCAGGCCAAGCCCGCTCAGGCGATCTCAGATCTAACCAACGCTCTGTGGATCAAGTGTGGACTGACCGAGGAACAGCGACAGGATGCGCTGCAACAAAGGTCTGGCGCTTATCGCGAAGCGGGCTTGCCTGATCAGAGCGATCCGGGTGGGCAGCGTGCCGTGTCGGCTGCCAAAGGGGGGCCGCAGTCTGCGCCTTTCGCCTCGGTGGCGCCACCGCCTCCGACCGGGTCGTCGACGACGATGTCGGCATCGGGGGGCGGTTTTTTCGGTTCCCTGTTCGGTGGATCGGCGCCGACGCCCCCACCTCAGCCCACCACCACCGCTGTTCCAAGCGCGCCGACGACGACTGCGAGTGTGGCCCCGCGGGTTGCCTCCGGGCAGCAGCCGGGTGCGAAGGCAGCGGTGTCCCAGTCGTCTGCCGTGCAACCGGCGGGATCGCTGGGCCAGGGTGACAAACCGGCGACTCGCATGGTGCCGGTGATGAATGCCGGTTCTTCGTTGCCGGCGGGATTCCAGGAGATTGCAGAGCCGTTGCGGATGGTCGAAGTCAGCACCACGGCGCGTGCGGGCCAGCCTGATGCTGGAACTGCGGCTGTTGTGGCACCAGCTCAGGACACCACGAAGGCACCTCCGGTCGCTCCTGGCCGCTCTGGGGGGAAGGACGGAGCCAAGGCCCAGGTCAAAACCGCTGTGGCTGGGCAGGTGCAGCCCTCTCAGCAGGTGGCGGCTGTTCCGCAAGCTGCGCCCGCGTCCACGCCAAGCCGAACTGCCAGCGGCGGCGCTGTTCCCGCACCACGGGCCGGTTCGGCCGGCGTTCGTATACAGGTCGCGGCTGTACGCACGGCGGAGGAGGCGCAAGGCCTGTCGACCAAGCTTCAAGCCCAGTATGCCCGCGAGCTTGGCGGACGTGCGCCTGTTGTCGATCAGGTTTCTGCCGGAAATTTCGGCAGTTTCTATCGGGTTCAGGTCGGGCCGTTCGCCGCCACGCGTGAAACCGAGGAATTGTGCGAGAAGTTGAAGTCCGGCGGGTTGGATTGCCGGTTGGTTAGTCAGTGAATGACTGGGCTCCCCCCTGCCGAGATCGATCAATTATAATTCGAATAGTCAATTGAACATCAAGGTAACCGCGCTAATCTAGGGTAAGTGTTTACTCGGGCGAGGCGGCGTTAGAGCACGCCGGATCGGGGATTTGGTCGTGGGTGGCAGCGAGCGCGGCTCGGGCAAGTCGGCAACCGGTTCTTCGCATACAGATGCGGGCAGCATGGCTGCGCACTATTGGGGGCTGGGCGCTCGCCTCCGCAACTATTTCCTGACGGGGCTCGTTATCGTCGGGCCCGTCACCATCACGCTCTATCTCGTCTGGTGGTTCGTCTCCTATGTGGATCAGTGGGTGAAGCCGCTGGTTCCGCGGATGTATACGCCGGAGAACTATCTGCCGTTTGCGGTGCCTGGTTTCGGGCTCCTGCTCTCGATCATCGTTCTGACGTTGATCGGCGCGCTCGCTGCAAACCTGATCGGGCGAACCCTTATCACGTCCAGTGAGATGTTCCTCGATCGCATGCCGATCGTGCGCAATCTCTATCGCGGCCTCAAGCAGATGTTCGAGTCCGTTGCGGCGGCTGCCCAGCCTCAGCGACAATTGGTGAAGGTCGGCTTGATGGAGTTTCCATCCAAGGGAATCTGGTCGCTGGTCTACATCACAGGCGAAGCCACCGGTGAACTCGAGGCACTGGCGCCGGGTGGAGAGCGTGACAACCTGCTGGTTTGGATGCCCACCGGTTTTATGCCACCCACTGGCTTTGTTTGCCTGGTTCCGCGCAAGGATGTGGTGCCGCTCAAGATGAGTGGGGAAGACGCGGCCAAGCTCGTGATGACCGCAGGCCTCGTGATGCCGGACTACCAGAAGAAGCTGCAGGAATTGGCCGCGGGGGCGGTGACCTGAGCGCGGAGGCCGCACGGCGCTTCGTTCAGTCTTCGCCTGTCGCTGCGGTGTCGGTATCGGGCAGCATAGCCCACGCGGTCAACAGCAGCAGCGCCATATGCGCCGCGTAAATCAGCAGCGTTTTACGACCTGTCCAATGGATCAGCGGAGCTAGAGAGGCTGGCACGAGCACCCGTGTTTTGCGGAAGTTGGCCAGGGTGATCATGGTCGCGCCGAGCAGGGCGATGCATGTCGCGGCATGCGTGCCCTTGAATTCGAAGTGCCCCAGCGTGGTGAGGCCAATAGCGATCAGGGCTGCAAGCGCGGTCGCGTGGCGAGCGGTTGTCTCGGAGGTCAGGCCTTGATCCAGACGGACGGCCATGCCGAGCAACGCGACGATCGGAACTTCGCTTCCATACTCCAAGAACTCGTTCATGGGGTCGGTCAGCAGCGCGAGCAAGCCGACTGCAGGAACGAGCAGGAGTGGCTGCGTGCGATATAGCCGCTCGAAGTGCGGCATGGCCAGACGCGTCAGCGCCAGCGTGATCAGGATGTCGAGATGGTGTGGTGTATCCGAAGGAAAGAGTGACCGATTGAGTAGCGATAGGCCAATGCCCAGGGCGATCCACACGGGCGGGACGCGTATCGAGGCGGAGTTTCCAATAAGGAATCCGAAGATCACGGCGACCGGCCGGCCGGCAATGCGCAGCCAAGCGTTGTCGAAAACGTAGAGCCCGATGTGGTCGGCGAACATGAGGATGACGGCCACACATTTCAAAATGTCGAGCGTCGTCACGTCGGCTTGTATGGGGGGAGAGGCCGTCGTCATGAACGAATTGCCGCTGGAGCTGTCAATAAATGGTCTGACCAAGGAACGAAACACCATTGCCGATCCCGTCGGCCGTCGCAATCGGCGTCCGGAACCTTGGCAAATGAAAATCTCCCTCCCTCCACGTTTCGGCCTTGAGACGTGCGGTCTGCGATTGCGTGGACGGGCGAAAAGTTGATGATGAACGCAGGTCCAAGGGGGCGAGAACGTTCCCTGGCATCCGGGGAGGCTGCGCATGCAAGTTGGAAGCATCGTGCGATTTATGACGGCGGCGGGTCTACTGGCGGTGTCTTCGGCCGCGCCCGATCTGGTTCGGGCTCAAGGTCAGACTGCCAGCGCGCCTTATCCATCCAAGTTGATCCGCATGATTTCGCCTGCCGCTGCCGGCGGGCTGACCGACGTTCTGGCGCGCTCGATTGCGGAGGAGCTGCAACGCGGCCTTGGTCAGACCGTGATCGTCGAGAACCGGACGGGGGCCGGCGGCAATATCGGAACGGACCTCG
>CANJPN010000643.1 GCA_947475855.1 Bradyrhizobiaceae bacterium | reverse complement strand
TCGTTTCCCGCCGGCGCTGCGCCGGCCGCGGGGGCGGCTGGTCCTGTCAGTCCGCGCGACATCGCTCAGAAGGCCGTCGACGCACGTCAGCAGCAGGTTGCTGGCGCGCTTGCTGGCGGGCCGAAAAAGGTCGTTACCGCTCGTCACGGTTTCAAGATCAACGAGAGCATCGTTTATCCTGCCCATGGCGTCGGCCGGATCATCGGGATCGAGGAGCAGGAAATCGCGGGCATGCCGCTCGAGCTCTTCGTGATCCAGTTCGAGAAGGACAAGATGACCTTGAAGGTGCCGACCGGCAAGCTCGAGACGGTCGGGATGCGCAAGCTCGCCGAGGACGGCATCGTCAGCAAGGCGATGGAGACCCTCAAGGGGCGAGCACGAGTGAAGCGGACGATGTGGAGCCGCCGCGCCCAGGAGTACGAAGCGAAGATCAACTCCGGCGATCTCATCTCGATCGCGGAGGTCGTGCGAGACCTCTATCGGTCGGAGAGCCAGCCAGAGCAGTCTTATTCCGAGCGCCAACTCTACGAGGCCGCATTGGATCGGATGGCACGCGAAATCGCGGCTGTGGCTCGTATGGACGAGCGCGGTGCGGTGCAGCGCATTACCGAGGTGCTGGCAAAGAGCGCCAAGGGGCGGCGCGCTATCGAGACGGCCGAGCCGGTCGAGGCCGATGGTGAGTCTGACGCTCAGGCGGCCTGATCTTCGGTGCAAGACTGCAAGTATTCGAGCCCGGCAGCCTCGCGCTGCCGGGCTTCATTTTGACTGCGATGTCATTTCTCTTCGGGGCGTGGGGTGCGGCGGGTGCGGCGCCGGTTCGTGGTGCTCGTGGCGTCTGAGCGGGTAGCCGCCGGATCGGCTTCGTCGGCGCTGGGCGCGAGTAGTTCTATCGCATCGGGGTGGGGCAGGTCGATCAACGGTCCGCCGCGGCGCTCGATCCATCCGCGCACTCTTACACGGCGGCCGTTGAGGTCCTCGGGCTTCAAGCCGGCTGCCGTCATCGCACGGCGGGCTTGCGGGCGGAGGACGACGGTAAAGTCCTGCCGCCTGTCCTCGCCGAAGTTGATGTACGTGGTGCCGCGTACATCGGCTGCGTTGGCGACCTTGCCTTCGATGATCTGAAAGGTGCCGGCGAGGCGCAGCAGAGTGGATATGTCGTCGGCCGAGCGTACCGCGTATATCGTTTCTGCCCACAGCCCCGCGGCCCGCTCGCGTGCGATGCTCTCGTGGGCAATGAGGTCGGAGAGGCAGGGCGTGCTGCCTTCCAGCGCATAGGCGCGCGCGAGGCCTTTCTTCAGCAACTCGCCCTGCAACCAGACGCGGTCGCTTCCCGTGCCGACGAAGACATGCGCGAGGAGGCGGGCGTAGCGGTCGGTGCGGCGGCCTGCAAATGCCAGGCGGACCGTGCGGCCGGCGGCCATCTGCTCGAGGGCTTCGCGTGCCCGGTCTGCGAGCGGCCAATCGGTGATCTCTCCGGCGGTGTCGAATGCGCGCGGGGAGAGAGCTCCGATGAGGCGCAGTTCCGTGCCACCGTCGAGGACGAGTGTCTCTCCGTCGATGACGCGCGCAACGGTGCGATCCTCGCCGTCGGTCAGCTCGCACGAGGTTGTGGAGGGGGTGGCTGTGGCCGGCGCTTGTTGTGATCGGGCGATCGGTGCGGAGACGACGATGCTGAGCCAGGCTGCGAGGAAAGCAGCAGCGGCCCGGGGCGCAGCGAATGGGGGCAGGATTCGCGGAACCTTCTCGATGTCCACATTTTCTGTCGGCATGTCTTCCGTCACCCTCGCTGGGGCATGCGCGGTATCATCGTGCGGCGTCGCTTACACTATGGCATAACGCGACACGTCATAACCCGCACGGCCGCGCTCGCAAATGTGCAGGGCACGCACAACGGCATGGATGGACTCTTCGGAATGCAGCATTCGGCCAGTCGGCGCGCGGTCGTCATCGGCGGTTCGATCAGTGGTTTGTTCGCGGCGCTGCTGTTGGAGCGGCACGGCTGGCGCGTCGACGTCTACGAGCGCTCGGGGGGCGAGCTCGCCGGACGTGGCGCGGGGATCGTTGCGCAGCCTGAGTTGCGCGAGGCGCTTTCAGCAGCTGGCATTGGAGACATCGGCGCTGTTGGCGTTCTTGTCGACACTCGCATTCTACTCGACCGCAAAGGGCGCGAGTTGCTGCGGTTGCCGTGTCCGCAAACGGTTACATCGTGGGAGCGTGTTCATCGTCTGCTGCGGGCTCGTTTGTCCGATGCACGATATCATTCGGGTATGGAGCTGAAGAGGATAGATACCTCGGGTGAGTTGCCGCGGGCCGAGTTCGCCAATGGAAGCAGCATCGAAGCGGATCTCGTGATCGGCGCAGACGGTATTCGGTCAACGGTTCGGCAGCAGTTCTTTCCGGAAGCCAGGCTCGAATACACGGGTTACGTGGGGTGGCGGAGTTTGATCGAGGAGCGTGCGTTCTCGGCCGGGACGCATGCGCGTACATTTTGGACGATGGCGTTTGGCCTGCCGCCTGGCGAGCAGTTCCTCGGCTATCCCGTGACCGGGCCCAATGACGACCTGACGCCCGGAAGCCTCCGCTGGAACATGATCTGGTACCGGCCGGCGGATGAGCGGGAGCTTTCGCGGCTGCTGACCGATGGCAACGGCCGGGTGCACGAGGTTTCCATTCCGCCGCCGCTGATCCGGCCGGAAGTGCGGTTGGAACTTGGGGAAGCGGCAGATCGTTTGCTGGCACCGGAGTTCGCGGAGGCGGTAGCGTTGTCGCCGCAGTCGTTCTTGCAGCCGATCTACGATCTGGAGTCGAGCCGGCTGTCGATGGGGCGTGTCGCGGTCATAGGCGACGCGGCTTTTGTGGCCCGGCCGCACGTGGCGGCAGGCGTGATCAAGGCTGCAGAAGATGTGCTTTCGATGGTTGTGGCGCTCGACGAGGAGAAATCCGTCGCCGATGCGTTGCAACGGTTCCAGACGGAAAGGTTGGCGGTCGGGAGGCGTATACTGGCGCGGGCGCGTGAAATGGGGGCCAGCTATAGGGCACGGCCTCCCGGTAGCCCCATGGCACCTGGTGATCACGATGCGGCCTATGCGCGTAGTGTCGTCGAAGACACCGCGCTGACGACGTTTTTGCGACAGCCGGCGTAGAGGACTAGAGTAGGATCCGATCATACGCGATCGCCGGGGCGACCGAATGATCGGATGAAACCTCGCCGCGGTCGATTCCAGGCTGTCAATTTGCCAATTGATCATCATTTTATTTCCCGCCGAGGCAGTTTCAGGCAGGTTATCCACGTTTTCTGAACCCGTCGGATTAGTCATGTACAACCAATGCTGGTGGGCTCTGAGCCGACAGGCTTTTTGGGGCCTCTTTGGTCGCGGGAATGTCCGTGCTCTGGGGCTTG
>CANJPN010000642.1 GCA_947475855.1 Bradyrhizobiaceae bacterium | reverse complement strand
TTCAAAGGCGTGGCGTCGAAATATCTGCCGAGCTACCTCGGCTGGCGCCGCATGATCGAGCGCGACGGACACGAGCTCACGCCGCGATCCTGTCTGGCTGGCGCCTTGGCTTAGAGGATAGCGCTACATTGGAACGGAACAGAGCCAATGCGAAAGAGCCTTTCGTAGTCTGAACCGAGAGCGCGGTTGCCAGCTACCGCTGCCCGGGCGAGATCGCGCAGCTTTAGCTGTATCGATACGACAGGGAGCCAGAACAGGCCGGTCAGCACGTAAAGCGCGATCGACAAGGCTAGCCAGCCATCGCTCAACGGCCAGCCGATTTTCAAGGCCAGCAATATGCCCGTCAGCGGCTGGGCGATGACGGCCGTCGCGGTGAAAATCGTGTCCGCGACGACGACCGTGCCGGCGACATGCGCGATCAGTCTGGGGTCGCGGGTCCGATGCGCCATCAGCATGAAGAAGGCGATGCCGGCGCCGGTTCCCAGCAATACGGTCGCGCCAATGACATGCAGCCAGCGAAGCAGATCGATGAACATCAGCGGTCCTCGGCCATGGCGAGAGCGACGAGTGCGAGCGTCAATGCGGGCAGCGTCTTGACGAGGGGCCCTAGCGGATCAGCCCATAAATCCGGCGCGAGCCATGTGCCGCCGGCAAGGTAGCACAGCGTCAATCCGATCATGCCGAGCGAAGCGGTCTTGAGCCAACGGCGGAAGACGATGGCCAGGCCGAGCGTCACGTCGGAGAATGCGCCGCCAATCACTGCGATGTGCGCCGGCATCCGATCGACGCCGCGCGACGTAAGTACTGCTGTCGCCATCTCTGGGGCTGCGAAAGCAACGAGGCCGCTGACGATCCAGAACACCGACAGCGTGGCGATCACGGTGGGTTTGAGCAGGTAGAGCCTGGCAAACCAGCGCTCCTGGACCGTCGATGGGATCCGCTGCAATGTCACGTCGAGCGACGATAGACCGGCGCCGGTGGCCGCGCGCCATGGCGCGGGATCGCCGGTGACTCCTGCTGCCATTTCGGTCAGTGCCGTCGTGCGCATAGGCGAGCGCCAACCGAGCCAGCCCAGTCCATCGGCGATCCGTCCCACGGCAGCGATTATCCAGTGTGGGACACGGATTTCCGGCGCGGGCGCGTATCCGAGCCAGGCGCGGAGCTTTCGGACTACCTCGCGCAGGGGCTGTGGCTGGTCCTCGACGAGATCGTAGGATTGCTTGCTTTGAACACTGCCGCCGAGCACCTGGACGACGGCGGTGGCGACATCGTCGACATGCACGGTTTGCAGTGGCCGGTCGGCGAATGCGAGAGGCTGCAACAGCGGGAACGCCGCCAGTGCGCGCAACAGACCCGTGCTGCCATAAGCTTGGGGTGAGATTACCAAGCCGGGGCGCAGGATCGTCCACTCGAGTGCGGTTTTTTGGAGTGCGGCGTCTGCATCTCCCTTCGAGCGCTGGAACACAGTCTCGGCAGCGGATGAGGCGCGTGTTGCGGAAATCTGGATGAAGTGCCCTAGTCCATGGCTTTGGGCAGCCGTGTAAAGTGCGCACATTGCAGTATGTTGTACGCGCGTGACGTCGTCTCGGACGCCGTCCTGCAGCGCGCCGGCGCAGTTGATGATCGCGTCCGGCTTGGCTTCGCGAAGGATTGCCGCCCAACTGTCGGGGCTGGTCAGGCGTGAGATGTCAGCGTTGATCCAGCCGGCCAACGGCCACATCCGCGCGGCAGCATTGGTGTTGCGGCCAAGCCCGACCACAGCATGGTCAGCTTCGGTGAGGCGACGAATGACCGCCATGCCGATCAAGCCGTAGGCGCCAAGGACGAGAATGCGCATGGATTGTTGGCCCTGGAATTGGTCTGGCCGTTGGAAACCTGGTGAGTAAGGTGTGCTGGTTATCCCGGCGAATCACACATCAGCAGCATTGTCCACATGTACTGCGTTTGCTAGGTCGCTCAAGCGACGTACCGTTTTCGGGGCGGCAACAATGTCCGCCCGTTTGAGGACCTGCCCATGATTCCCCGATATTCCCGTCCCGAGATGACGCAGATCTGGGACCCGGAAACTCGTTTCCGGATCTGGTTCGAGATCGAGGCGCACGCCGTCAGCGCGATGGCCGAGCTCGGAATCGTACCGAAAGAGGCGGCCAAGGTGATCTGGGAGAAGGGCTCGGCTGCCAAGTTCGATGTGGCGCGCATCGACGAGATCGAGCGTGTGACGAAGCACGACGTGATCGCGTTTCTCACCCATCTGGCTGAGCACGTCGGTCCAGAAGCCCGCTTCGTGCACCAGGGCATGACGTCGTCGGACGTACTAGACACCTGCCTCAACGTACAGATGGTGCGCGCAGCCGATCTGCTGCTCGTGGGCATGGATCGCGTGCTTGCAGCGCTCAAGACGCGTGCGATGGAACACAAGAACACCGTCACCATCGGGCGGAGCCACGGCATTCACGCGGAGCCGACGACGTTCGGCGTGAAGCTCGCATATGCCCATGCAGAGTTCTCGCGGGGACGTGCACGGCTCGAAGCTGCGCGCAAGGAAGTCGCGACGTGCGCTATTTCGGGTGCGGTTGGATCGTTCGCGAACATCGATCCGAGCGTGGAGGAATACGTCGCGGCGAAGATGGGTCTGTCACCGGAGCCTGTCTCGACGCAGGTGATCCCGCGCGACCGGCACGCGATGTATTTCGCGACGCTCGGCGTGATCGCGTCTTCGGTCGAAAGGCTGGCGATCGAGTTCCGGCATCTGCAGCGCACAGAAGTGCTGGAAGCCGAGGAGTTCTTCTCTGAGGGACAGAAGGGCTCGTCGGCGATGCCGCACAAGCGCAATCCCGTGCTCACCGAGAATCTCACCGGGCTTGCCCGCATGGTGCGCGCCTACGCGATGCCGGCGATGGAGAACGTCGCGCTGTGGCACGAGCGGGACATCTCGCATTCGTCGGTCGAGCGGATGATCGGGCCAGATGCCACGGTGACGCTCGACTTCGCTCTGAACCGGCTCGCCGGGGTGATCGAGAAGCTCGTCGTCTATCCGGAGAACATGAAGAAGAACCTCGACCGTCTCGGCGGGCTCGTGCATTCGCAGCGTATTCTGCTTGCGCTGACGCAGAAGGGGGTGAGCCGCGAGGATTCTTATGCCTGGGTGCAACGTAATGCGATGCCGGTGTGGCGCGGGCAGGGGGATTTCCTATCGCTGCTGAAGGCCGACAAGGATGTGGCGAAGGCGCTGAGCGCGGCGGAGCTCGAGGCGCTGTTCGATCTGGGCTACCACACCAAGCACGTCGATACGATTTTCAAGCGGGTGTTCGGGTGATCGGGGGCGTCAGACCGCCCAAGCCCGGCGCCAATTGTAGAGTTTTGCTCATCGGTTGCGGCTTGCCATGTTCATTTTCCAACTTTTTCTCTTCTATCTAAGCGTGGGGGCCATCGTG
>CANJPN010000641.1 GCA_947475855.1 Bradyrhizobiaceae bacterium | reverse complement strand
GCACACCAGCAGCATCAGAACGACGACCAGCCACGCTGCAAGCTTGCCGAACCACGTGCTGATAGCGTCGATGGTGTGCAGAAACCGCTCGACAGTCATAGCCGCCCCCCCAATGCAAGACGTGTGTTTCGCGCGCTCGGGCACGTCGCGGTCCGGTCGTCATTGCGGCACCGACCGGCTCTGCCAGTCGGTGCCGCCCATCGTTTTGCTTAGCAGGTTATGGCGTGCGCGGCTTCTGGCCCGAAGTCGTAGGCGTGGCAGAGCAGCACCAGTCCATCAGCCCTTCAGTTTGCCCTGCGGACCAAAGTAGTGGTCATAGGCCATCTTGCGGTTGGTGGTCGTGTCCTGCTCCCACTGCGTGACGCGGCGTGCGAAGGCGATTTGGCTGTCGACGATCTCCTTGAACAGCGGGTTTTCGGCGCTCTTCTTGGCGACAACCTCGTCGTAGGCTTCGAGCTGCCGCTTGAGTATCGGATCCGGCGTCTTGAAGAAGCGGACCTTATCCTTCTGCTGCATCTCGATGTAGTCCTGCGAGTACCGGTGGACTGCCTTCCAGGACATGTCGGAGGAGGCTGCCTCGACGGCGTTGTCGATGATCGCCCGCATCTTCTCCGGCAGCGCGTTGTACTTGTCCTTATTGAACATGATCTCAAACTGCTCGGCGTTCTGGTGATAGCTCTGCAGCATGCAGACCTTCGACACGTCGGGGAAGCCTAGCACGCGGTCGGAGGATGCGTTGTTGAACTCGGCCGCATCGAGCAGGCCGCGGTCCATCGCCGATACGATCTCGCCGCCGGGCAGCGGATTGACCGCCATTCCCATCGCCGTGAACACGTCGATAGAGATGCCGACCGTGCGATACTTGAGGCCCTTCAGGGCTTCGAGGTTGGCTACGGGATTCTTGAACCAGCCAAGCGGCTGGCTCGGCATCGGGCCGTAGGCGTAAGACACGACGTTGGCGCCGATCGACGCATAGAGCTTGGCGAGCAGTTCCTTGCCACCGCCGTACTTGTGCCAGGCGAGCAGCATGTTGGCGTCCATGGCGTAGCCGGGGCCCGAACCCCACAGCGCCAGCGCGTTCTGCTTGCCGTAGTGATAGACGAGCACACCGTGGCCACCATCGAGCGTGCCTTTGGTGACGGCGTCGAGAAGCTGGAACGCGGGAACGACGGCGCCGGCCGGGAGGACTTCGATCTTGAGTTCGCCGCCGGTCATATCGTTGACCTTCTTAGCGAAATCGACGGCATATTCGTGGAAGATGTCCTTCGCCGGCCACGTGCTCTGCCAGCGCATGCTGGTAACGCCCTGGGCCTTGACGACGGCCGGGGCGGCGACGCCGGCGGTCGTGGCGACCGCGGCTGCGTTGAGGAATTTGCGTCGATTCATTGCTGATGGTGGCTTGGTCGTCATGCGTATTCCTCCGTTGGTGTCAGATCCCGCGTTCGCGGAATTCGAGTGTGTTCGCGCGGTTTTTCGCTTCTTCTTGGGTAGGATCGTCGAACTTTACCAGTTGGCCTGACCATATATGGAGCTTGGGACGGGCTCCATAGGGTCTTGCTATTGACGCGTACGACTTAAGTATCGCGTGCGGATCATACAAGAACATCAGCGGTCCAAGCGGGGCCATCGCTTCAAGCGCGCGACGGCTTCTGACATGGCGGCGCTCGTTCCGGAATACGAGAAGCGGACGAAACGATTTCCTCGCGCTTCGTCGAAATCGACGCCTGGTGTTGCGGCAACGCCTGTTTCTTCCAGCATGGCACGGGTGAAGGCTACGCTGTCGTCGGTAAAGCGGGAGACGTCCGCGTAAAGATAGAAGGCGCCGTCAGCGGGAACGATGTCGGTAAGGCCTGCTGCCGGTAGGCCGCTTAGCAGCAGATCGCGGTTGGCGCGATACACATCGCGGTTGGCTTCCAGTTCCGGCTTGGCGTCGAATGCAGCAAGGGCTGCAGCCTGGGCGATCGCGGGAGGGCAGATGTAGAGGTTCTGAGCGAGCCGCTCGATGGGGCGCACGAGCGCAGGCGGTACGATCATCCAGCCGATGCGCCAGCCGGTCATCGAAAAGTACTTCGAAAAACTGTTGATGACGATGGCATCTGGGCTGTAGCGCAGCGCCGTCTCCGCCGGGAGCGCGTAGGTGAGGCCGTGGTAGATCTCGTCGGAAATGAACCAGATGCCGGCGTCCGTGCAGGCTGTGATGAGGCTGGCGAGACGCTCCGGCTCCAGCATGGTGCCGGTGGGGTTCGAAGGGCTTGCGACGAGCAGACCGGCGATGTGCGGATTTTGGTGTTTACGCTCGGTGACCATTTGCGATGTCGGCATCCAGCGCGTCGACGGGCCCGTTTCTATGATGTCGCTGGATACGCCGAGGCTCGAGAGAATATGCCGGTAGCAGGGGTATCCGGGTGATGGCAGCAGCACGCTTTCACCAGGGTTGAACAAACCCATGAAGGCGAGGACGAAGGCTGCGGACGAACCGGTGGTGACGACGACGCGGTCAGGATCGACGTCGACGCCGTACCATTCTTGGTAGTGGCATGCGATTCGTGCACGCAAAGCGGGGCGGCCAAGTGCTTCGCTGTAACCCAGCTTATCGGTGTTGATGAAGCGTTTTACGGCTTCCCGTGCGGCGGCGGGAGCGGCTGTTCCGGGCTGGCCAACCTCCATGTGAATGATGTCGGCACCCTGGCTCTCTCGGCGGGCTGCGGCGCTGATCACGTCCATCACGATGAACGCGGGAACCTCGCTGCGCTTCGATGGTGCGCGGGGCAGGGATAGGGGGGCGCGCGTGTCCTGACTTGGCATGCGATCGCGATCTCCGGTCGGGGTGTTCGCGGGAAGGCGTTTGGCCAGCGGCGTTCAGATGAGCTTACCGCTATAGCGGACAGCTTCCGCCTCGCCCTTACCCTTAGCTTCTGATTTCACACCACGCCCCACTTCGGTTTCGCCGATGATGAAGGGTTTCTCGCCGTTGCTGGTCAGTGCTTCCAGGACGGCGTCCTTCTTTGCGGTCTCGACGACGATGACGAGGCCGATGCCGCAGTTGAAGGTGCGGAGCATTTCGATGTCGTCGAGATGGCCTTGGGCCGCGAGCCAGCCGAATACGGGTGGCATCTTCCAGCGGCTGAGATCGACGTGACCGGCGATCCCGTCGGGGAATACGCGCGGTATGTTCTCCGTCAGCCCTCCGCCCGTGATATGGGCAACGGCCTTGATGGCGCCAGTTGCCCGAAGCGCTGCAAGCACCGCCTTTACATAGATCCGGGTCGGTTCGAGAAGGGCCGTTGCGAGCGTCTTCCCTGGAGAGAAAGGCGCCGGGGACTGCCATGCGAGGCCGGAATTTTTGACCAATCGACGGACGAGCGAGTAGCCATTGGAGTGCACGCCCGAAGACGGAAGGCCAATCAGCGTATCGCCGGGACCGATGTCGGCCCTGG
>CANJPN010000640.1 GCA_947475855.1 Bradyrhizobiaceae bacterium | reverse complement strand
AGCTCACATACTCCTCGACGTGCCTGTCGATGACTTTGGCCTGCGCGACGACGCCTTCGACTTCCAAGCGCTTCAAGAGGGCGGTTCTGTGGCTGTCTGGTCCCACGAGTAGGTAAATAGCAAAGACCGTCAGCAGCGCTCCCGCGCCAAGCATGAGTTTCTGCCACCATGTCCACATTGACTGCCCCCGATACTGAATTGCCCGGGGTCACATTAACGAATTACATTTAAGAATGGATTTGTCGCGGTAGTTAATACTCGAGGCATAATCATTCAGATACGGCACAGCTCCTGAATAGGTATTTGCCGTCCGCACCAATGTCGCGCGGAGGCGTTCCTCGATAGCGTGCCTGGTTTCCGCACGTCGACGGGTTCGTATATCGTTGCGGAAATGTGTATGGCCGGCCAACGGGGGCGCCGATGCGATCCGGCGCGATCGCGGGTAAGATCAATACCGGAACTGCTCCGACAGGATGCGCTCGTCGAGGTTGTGGCCTGGATCGAACAGCAGGACCAGTTTATGGCGCCGGTCCTCGGCGACGTCGACTTGGACGACGTCGCGGGTCTCTGCATGGTCGGCCACAGCGGAAACCGGGCGCTTGCCGGGATCAAGGACTTCCAGCTTGATTTTGGCGCTGCGGGGCAGCAGCGCGCCGCGCCAACGTCTCGGGCGGAACGGACTGATCGGCGTGAGGGCCAGCAGTGGCGCGTCGATCGGCAGAATGGGGCCGTGTGCGGACAGATTATACGCGGTCGAACCGGCCGGTGTGGCAATGAGCAAGCCGTCGCACACCAGTTCCTCCATCCGCACCGTTTCATCGATCGAGATCCGGAGGCGTGCGGCTTGATAGGTCTGGCGGAACAGCGACACTTCGTTGAACGCCAGATCCTCGTACCGTTTGCCACTGGCGTCTATCGCGGTCATCGCGAGGGGATGGATGCTGCTGGCGACGGCGCGCTCCAGGCGCTCTGCCAGATCTTCTTCGCGGTACTCGTTCATGAGGAAGCCGACAGTGCCCAGGTTCATGCCGTACAGGGGAATGTTGGCCAGCAGGAACCGCCGGAGGGCATGCAACATCAGACCGTCGCCGCCGAGGGCCACGATGACGTCGGCCTCTTTCGGATCGGCGTTGCCATAGCGGGATTCGAGCCGGCGCATGGCGTCCGCAGCCTCGGGCGTATCGGCTGCCACGTAACTGATGCGCTCGAATTTTCGCGGGCTCTGGGGCATGTTGTTCGGGGTCCGTGGGCGCGCACTGGATAGCGCGACGAGAACGTTGGGGATCGCTTAGAGCATGTCAGACGAAGAAGGCGATCGGGAAGCGATTGACAAGGTCAAACGCTCCGAGGAATTCGGCGATGAGATCGTGGTTTACGCAACCTTTCCGGACGAGGCCAAGGCATTGGCGACCGCTGAGGCGCTCGTCGCTGCCGGGCTCGTCGCATGCGCCAATATCGTTCCCGGGATCATTTCGGTCTTTATATGGGAGGGGCGGCTCGAGCGGGAGCGGGAAGTGGCCATGTTGATGAAGACCAGACGTGCGCTGGCGGACGATGTCATAACAGCGGTGACGGAAATGCATCCTTACGATAACCCGGCTGTGGTTGCGTGGACCATCGTGGCGGGATCGGCGGAGTATTTGCGCTGGATTGATGAGCAGACGGCCGGGGGGGAAGGCGCTCTTGATCTCCAAGCCGGCGCGTAAGGACTGAATCTCAGGGCTGACCGAGCGGCATAGAGCCTCGCCCGACTTGCTGGCGTGTGGCAATTCGAATAGGTGCTGCGGGAAGGGCTGCCCCGCCATCGTGGCCGCCGAGTTCGGCTGCGCAAGGAGCTGCAGACATGAATATCTGCATGATCGGAGCTGGCTACGTCGGGCTCGTATCCGCTGCGTGCTTCTCCGAGTTCGGCTGGGACGTCGCCTGCATCGACAAGGACGAGGCCCGGGTCGCGGCGCTCAAGCGTGGCGAGATGCCGATTTATGAACCGCGCCTCGACGATCTGGTCGAGCATAATGTGGCGGCGGGGCGGTTGTCGTTTTCGTCAGAGCTCGGGGCGGCCGTTGCGAGCGCCGATCTCGTATTCCTTGCCGTTGGGACCCCGACGAGGCGCGGTGATGGCCATGCCGACTTGACTTACGTGTTCGCGGCCGTCGACGAAATTGCGCCGCATCTGACCGGTTTCACGGTTATCGCGACGAAGTCCACGGTGCCGGTCGGCACGAGCCGGGAGATCGAAACACGTCTGCGGGCGTTGAGGCCTGATGCGGAGTTCGCAGTATGCTCCAATCCGGAGTTTCTGCGCGAGGGCTCGGCAATTCAGGACTTCACCCATCCCGATCGGGTGCTGGTCGGGTGCGATGACAAACGTGCGCGGCGCCTCATGGATCGGCTTTACAAGCCGCTTGCGCTGCGCAACGCGCCCGTCATTTTCGTGTCGCGGGAGTCGGCGGAGCTGGCAAAATACGCGGCCAACGCATTCCTTGCGCTGAAGATCAGTTTCATCAACGAGATCTCGGATCTCTGCGAGGAGGTTGGCGCGGACGTGCAGCAGGTTGCGGACGCGATCGGGAAGGACCGGCGCATCGGCGACAAGTTCTTGCACCCGGGACCGGGTTACGGCGGCTCGTGCTTTCCCAAGGACGTGCAGGCGCTGATGCGGACGGCGCGGGAGGCGCGTTCGCCGGTGTCGCTGATCGAGCAAGTGCACCGGGTGAACGAGGAGCGCAAGATCGCGATGGCCAGCCGCATCGAGCGTGCGGCCGGGGGATCGGTTCGCGGCAAGATCGTGGCGGTGCTCGGCGTGACATTCAAGCCCAACACGGACGACATGCGGGAGGCGCCGAGCCTCGTCGTCGTACCCATGTTGCAGGCGCGGGGTGCGGATGTCAGGGTCTATGACCCGCAAGGGCGGCGGCACGGTGAAAAAGAGTTGCCAGGTGTGACTTGGTGCGCCAGTGCGCTGGCCGCTGCCGAGGGTGCCGACATCTCGGTCGTGTTGACGGAATGGAACGAGCTCAGAGCCATCGATCTGGCAGAGTTGCGCGCGGTCATGGGCGGCAACGTACTCGTCGATCTCAGGAACATTTATACCGCGGCTGACGCCAGCGAGGCGGGGTTCGCCTACCAGTCGATCGGCCGGCCGCGGGAGCCGCGGGTGACGACGGCTGGAGATGTTGCGGCAACTCGGGTCGTCGTGAAGTCGAAGCGGCGGCGGCGTACGTGAGGCGCTGGGCCTACATGTGCTGAGCGGACCGGTCTTCGTTCCGGCGCTTGGAGTGGGCGGCGTCGGCGAGTTGTGAAACCGGCCTTATGGGAAACCGAAGAACGATCCTGTCCAGGTCCGTCCGCGGCGTGGGGCAGAGGCGTAGTAGGTCGGGCCGGCAAAACGCGGGGCGCGATACCCGACAGGCGAAAACCGATAGCTGCCGCCCCCGGCGCGTGCGGT
>CANJPN010000639.1 GCA_947475855.1 Bradyrhizobiaceae bacterium | reverse complement strand
GAGACGCGCGATGGCAGCCGGCAGTGTTTCGGCCAAGCCTTCGACCTGGACGACCAGTAGCGGAACGAGGAACCAGACCGCCAGCCCGATCGTCAGAACGATCAGAGCAACTACGGCGGCCGAAGCCACAACCCTGGAAAGGCCGCGCCGCACCATGACATCTGCGATTGGATTCAAAGCGTAAGCCAGGATCATTCCGACGATGAAGGGCAGAAGCACGTCCTTCAGCAGCGCGATGAGCGCAAGCGCAACCACGAATGTCACAAGCCAGAAAAGAAATTGCCGCTCGATTTTCATGACCTGCCCCCATAGGCGCTCGCCAACGTGCGCCGCCGCGTTGCACTTCAACGCACGCCGCAATTCTTCGGCCGCCGGCGTCGGCGCTCGAATTCGCAGGGTCCTACTTCGCCTGTTCGCTGCCGGTCATGTGCCGGAACCAAGCCACCGTATAAGCCCCCAGCGACGCGATCGTGAGCAATCCGGTTACCACGACGAGCCAATCGCGAATCGAACCCAGGCCGAGCTTGAACCCTGTATCGGCCAGCACCAGCGACGCCAATAAGAGCTGCGCGAAGGTGTTGGCCTTGCTCACAATGAGTGGCCGGATTCGCACCGGATGGTCCAGCAGCCAAGCAAGCAATACCCCCGTGATGATGAGCAAGTCGCGCGAAACCACCGCGATTACGAGCCACAGCGGCAATTCACCGAGAAACCCCATCGCCACAAAGATGCATACGATCAGGAGTTTGTCGGCGAGCGGATCGAGGTACGACCCTAGCTCCGTCCGTAAATTGTAGCGCTTTGCGAGCCACCCATCGACGGCATCGCTCAATCCCGCGATCACAAAAAGGAAGAATGCTGTCTGATAGCGGCCGCTGAGGATCAGCCAGAACACCACCGGCACCGACAGAACGCGGGCGAGCGATATGCAGTTGGGCACATTGAGCGCGGGTGGCTGGCTTACCGCCCCCTCCGTCTCCTGCAGGGGCGCCGCAGACCGCAAACTAGGCCGATTCGCCGACTGTCCGTTGGGCTCCATGCGCGCCCGCTTCCTCCCTGTCCGTCGTGTCCGAACGCATCGGACAGAGAACAAATAGCTGTCCCGCGCCGTTCCGTCGAGACGCCATGCTCTTTACTGGTAGACTTAGCGCGTTGCCGCGACGAGACAAATTCGGCCAGAAGGACAAGAGGACAGCGCAACGGCCCAGACGGGCCTCCCCAGGCTCCGCCTCAATTCAGGCTCCGCGCCACCCATGAGGTCCCGCTCCCCCTCAGATCTATGCCCACGGTGCCGGCTGCCGTAGCGAGAGCCGAACCGCCGCCTGGATAGCGCAAGGCGATATCTGCTGCTCCATTGGACAGGCCACCAACAGTGAAATCCGCGACTCCCGGCATATCCTCGAACTGGCGGCGCAACGCCTGCCATTCCTGCTGGGAACGGAATTCGACATAAATCTGTACCTGTTGCAGCGGTCCCCCAACCGCCATCGGCGGCGCTGCCCGCCCCCGGACGGCCTTCCAACGCCCCTCGAGGGTTCTGAGCGCGACGACTGCTGCCAACTCCCCGGCATAGGCGGGATCCGAAGCATCCATCCGCCAAGTCCGCTTGAGCACGAACGGTCCGACGCCATCGACGCCGCTCATCGTCACCGTTAAACGTCGGCTGGCCACATCCGGCTCGGCTATCGCGAGCAGCGCTTGCCCCGCCTTGGAAAGCACAGCGATGCTTCGTAGGGCCGCTTCCGGGTTGCTCGCGGCCCCCTTGATCATGTCGCCGGTCAAAGACGCCGGCGCCTCGTACAGCTTGACCGGCGCCAGCCCGTTCTCCAGATCGAGGCCGGCCCAGGCTTCGCGCCATGCGGCAGCGGTAAGCGCACCGCTCCCACCCTGTCCGATCGGTCGCAGCAGAAGCACGATGGCGGTCTCCCGCGCTTGCTCGTCCAGATAAGGAATGCCGCGTTGTTTCAGGAGCTCGCGGACTTGCCGGGAATCAAAGGAGAAGTCGAGTGTCGCCCGATAGCTGGTAGAAGAATTCCGCTCCGACCGCACTGCGATCCCCGAGATGAGGTTGGCTGCCGGAACCGTCTTAAGTGCAGCCAGGGCCTTATAGCTCGTCACGGGCGCCAGCCGTTTCAGCAGCGACCCGAATGCGGCCTGCTGCCCTTCGGCAATCGCTCGCTCCTTAGCCGCCACCGCATCCTGAGCCCCGGCTTCAACCGGATAGTTGCCGACCGTGAACACGCGCTCGTCCTGAGCCGATGCCACGCCGCTGCGCGCGAGGATAGTAATTGCGACGACCAGCCAAATGGGGGCGTTGCGCACCCGCATCGATCGCTCTGTCATGGGCCGAGTAGTCCCCTCAGGCTCGCCGCGCACGCCACACCAATTGCCGAGCCCGCGCACCCCATGCTAGGCCCCTGCCACGGTTAAACGAGCTATGGCGCGAAAGTTTGACCGTGGTCAACGCTGCCGGCGGGACTTATTCCCGTCGCGGCACCGGAGAGCAACATGACGACAGGCGGTCCCACGAGCGGCCCTGGCCAAACGGCCAAACCGATCACCTACGCTGACGCCGGCGTGGACATCGATGCCGGGAACGCCTTGGTCAGAGCGATAAAGCCGCTGGCGAAATCGACGCTACGGCCCGGTGCGGACGCCGACCTCGGCGGTTTCGGCGCGCTTTTCGATCTGAAGCGTGCAGGCTTCAAGGACCCGATCCTCGTCGCAGCCAACGACGGTGTGGGCACCAAACTCAAGATCGCCATCGATACGGGCCACCACGCGACGATCGGCATCGATCTCGTCGCGATGTGCGTCAACGACCTCCTGGCCCAAGGCGCCGAGCCGTTGTTTTTCCTGGACTATTACGCCACGGGAAAGCTTGATGTCGCGACCGCCCGCGACGTCGTGGCCGGCATCGCTGATGGTTGCCGACAGGCAGGAGCAGCCCTGATCGGGGGCGAAACCGCGGAAATGCCCGGCATGTACTCGGGCAACGACTACGATCTCGCGGGCTTTACGGTTGGCGCCGCAGAGCGCGGACAACTCCTGCCCAGGGCCGACATCGGTCCCGGCGATACGCTGATTGGCCTTCCGTCTTCGGGCGTGCACTCCAACGGCTACTCGCTCGTCCGTCGATTGGTCACAAATTCAGGCCTCGCATGGCAGTCCCCGGCGCCTTTCTCTCCGGGGAAGACGCTAGCAACGGCCCTTCTCGAACCAACCAGGATCTATGTAAAGGCGGTGCTTGCAGCCCTTCGGGCAACTGGCGCCATCAAGGCCGTTGCCCATATCACGGGCGGAGGGCTGACGGAGAACATACCGCGCGTACTCCCCGACGGGATCGCCGGTCACGTCGATGTCAGCCGCTGGAAGATGCCACCCGTATTCGGCTGGCTCGCGGCCCAAGGCCATCTCGACGACATCGAAATGCTCCGCACCTTCAACTGCGGCATCGGCCTCGTCATCGTCGTCGAGACCGCAAAGAAGG
>CANJPN010000638.1 GCA_947475855.1 Bradyrhizobiaceae bacterium | reverse complement strand
TCAAAGGCGTGGCGTCGAAATATCTGCCGAGCTACCTCGGCTGGCGCCGCATGATCGAGCGCGACGGACACGAGCTCACGCCGCGATCCTGTCTGGCTGGCGCCTTGGCTTAGAGGATAGCGCTACATTGGAACGGAACAGAGCCACTTCCACTGAGGAGACGACACGCAATGCTGACCCATCCAACCCTCGACCAGCTCAGATCGCTCAAGCTCGACGGCATGGCCGACGCCTTCGTCGAGATGGAGACCCAAGACCGATCGAAGGACCTGTCCCACGCCGAATGGCTGGCGCTGCTGATCGACCGCGAGGCGGCCAACCGGTCGACCGGTCGCTTCCGCAGCCGGCTCAAGGCTGCCCGTCTCAGGCATTCCCAGGCGTCGATCGAGGACGTCGACTACCGCGCGGCACGCCGGCTCGATAAAGCCCTGTTCCAGCAGCTCGCCGCCGGACGGTGGCTTGCCGACCACCGCAACCTGCTCGTCACCGGACCGTGCGGGGTCGGCAAGTCGTGGCTCAGTTGCGCGCTGGCGCAGAAGGCCTGCCGCGACGGCTATAGTGTGCATTATGCCCGCGTGCCACGGCTGTTCGCCGATCTCGAGCTGGCCCACGGCGACGGCTCTTTCGCCAGGCTGTTTCGCACGCTCACCAAGGCCGACCTGCTGATCCTCGACGACTGGGGGCCCGACCGGCTGACCGCCCCGCAGCGGCGCGACCTGATGGAGATCGTGGAGGAACGTTATGGCCGCGGCTCGACGCTGATCACCAGTCAGCTCCCCGTCGACAAGTGGCACGACGTCATCGACGAACCGACCTTCGCCGACGCCATCCTCGATCGCCTCGTCCACAACGCCTACCGGCTCGCACTCGATGGGCCGTCCATGCGCAAGCCCGAGACGCCGGAGATTGCCGACCCGCAGAAAGAGCTGCCGATGAAGGAGGAGGCCGGCGACACCAGCGTGCCCGAAGCCAAACCGGCGAAGGGTGGCCGAAAATGATCATCAAACGCCGCCCTGCGCCCATCTCCGGAACGCCGCGCAACGGCAACGCTGTCAAGGAGGACGCGCAATCCTGGTACGAGGGCTATCGCACTGGCCGCCGCGGCGAGAGCCTGCGCACCTGCCCCCTACGTCTCCGGCACCATCGAAAGCTGGTCCTGGGTCGGTGGCCACATCGAAGGCAAAGACCGACGCGAAAAGGATGAGCGGCGTGCTTGACCCAAACCGCGAACACTGAGATCAGCAAACGGACTCAACGGTGCCCTCGCACCCCCCGCGCCCCACTGGTCGCCATGCCCTGGAATGGGTGGTCGCCATGCGCCGGAACGAGTGGTCGCCTTGCCCGGAATGCGCAGCCAAGCCGAGAACCTGATCAAATTACACAAAGCGCAGCTCGCGTCCGACCGCACGTCGTGTCATTCGGCGACCGCCAATCAAGTCCGCCTGATGTTACATACGGCAGCGTTCTGGCTGATGCACACCGTGCGTGCGGCGATCCCGGAAGGCCATGCACTGGCGAAGGCCGAGTTCAACACGCTCCGACTGTACCTGTTGAAGATCGCTGCCCGCGTCGTCGAATATGCCACCCGCATCCGCGTGCATCTGCCGACGAGTTGCGTCGAGAAAACCTTGTTCCGCCAGCTCGCCCTCGGCCTGTCGCCGTCGGGATGACGCACGGGGCCGGATGCCCCAATGAGCCGCCGAGCGAGGCAGATCAACCCCGAACGCGTTGCACAGCGAGTAGTCACAAAACGGTCCGGTCGGACCGAACGACGACGCACGCCGGTCAGATCAGGCGGCTTGCGCGTGCGTCTGATGCATGATCCGGGTTAGGCTGGTCCACGAGGATGTCGGTTGCTGCGAAATCATCGCCCTTGACGAGCAACGGCGCACTCATGGCCTCGGCCAGTGCGTAGGTTGCGGAGTCGCCGAGATTGAGTCGCGCCTGCGGATGCAGCCCCCTGCCATAAACGGCGAACGCCGCAGTTCACCGTCCGCCAGTGCAGCATCGAATGAGACGACTTCGATCGCCTGCCTCGACGAGGTCAGCGAGTTCCGCAACGCCTGCCGGCCCGCGGCATGCGCGCAACACCATACCGGCTTCCAACATCGACACCGCTGACAAGGCGCGGTCGGCGCGTCTGACGTGGTCGAGGAACGTCGCGCACTCCGGTTCGGCTTGCATGATTGCGATGATGACAGACGTGTCGACGATGATCATCGAGGTACGCCGAACTGGTCGTAGCCGATGATGTCATCTGAATTGCGGTCATCGAGAACCGGCAACGCAGACACGCGTGCGATAATGGCCTGCACGCGGGCCTCGTCGAACGCGCGATGCGGCGGCGGGGCAATGCCAGCCGCACGCGCACGAGCCTCCACGGCTTCCTTGAGGATGTCGTCGGGTGTCTTGCCTGTCTTGACGGCGACCAGCCGGGCAAACTGTTCGACCTCCGTCGGAATGGTCATGGTCATAGGGAACTCCTGTATGTGATGACATACTTCTTCCCCTTCCCGGAAGGCTTCACAAATCTGGCAACCTCGTTGACCGGGCCGCGATCCAGATCTGCGACTTCACAGCGTTCTCGCTCTCGCCGAAAAACACCTTGATCCGCAGGTGCTGCTTGATCCACTTGAAGAACAGCTCGATCTGCCAGCGTTAGCGGTAAAGCTCGGTGATCGTCAGTGCCGGCAGCGCGAAGTTGTTGGTGAGGAAGACGAGCCGCTTGCCGGTCTCGGGATCGGTGAAGCGGACCCGCCGCAAGGCGCTGGAAATCCCTGCTGCGAATAGAAGCCGGTGAGCGTCACCGTCTGATCGCAGACGAGGCCGGTGGTCTTGTCCACTTTGCGCGAGTAGCGGCGCTGCGCCTTCAGGTTCTTCTTGGCACGGATGACGAAATAGCTGCCGGCCTCGTGAAAACGGCCGAGCCGCTCGAAATCGACGTATCCGCGATCCATCACGTAGATCGCGCCGGGCTCCGGTACCAGCCGATCCAGGAT
Source organism: Bradyrhizobiaceae bacterium (assembly GCA_947475855.1). GTDB lineage: Bacteria > Pseudomonadota > Alphaproteobacteria > Rhizobiales > Hyphomicrobiaceae > CAMDPA01. Next base: position 493 of record CANJPN010000638.1, on the reverse strand, counting down.
GTTCACGTCGTGCATCTTGCCGTCGCTGATGTAGAGGAACGAGGGGATATTGCCGCGCAAATCCAACAGCGTGTGCAGCTTCACGGCCGCCTTGGTCGAGCGGAATGGCGCCCACGGAAACACCGACAGGCACAGATCGATGGTGCTCGCGTCGAGCGCGTAGACGGTGTCCTTGAGGTCGACGCCGAATGCCTCGTCGGCATAGAGCCGCCGGGCGATTCCGATCAGGCTTTGCGCGAAGTCGCAGTAGATGCGCCAGTCCCGCGTCGCATTCGCATTGGCCAGCGTGTTGCGCGCGATCACACTGCGAAAGCCGAGGTGATAGAGCTTCGTGCCTTGCGTTCGCAGACACGCCTCGATGTCGCGCAAGCTCTCGCGATAAGTCATACCGTCCCGCACATGAAGTGACTCGGTGGATTCACTTGGTTCTCGAACTGTGATTCATGGAGCGCCAGCCGATCAATGATTCGGAGGGCGCCATGGCTGTCAGCAC
>CANJPN010000637.1 GCA_947475855.1 Bradyrhizobiaceae bacterium | reverse complement strand
TCCCTCTTCCTCCTCCCTCGCCAGGCGAGGGAAGAGGCAAATCCTTACGCCGGCGCCCGAGCGCCGATGACCGTGTTCTGATCGACCTTCAGGCCAGGGCCCATAGTCGACTTGATCGACACCTTCTTTATATAGGTGCCCTTCGCTCCGGCCGGCTTGGACCGGTTCACGGCGTCGACGAAAGCGCGGATGTTCTCCACCAACGCTTTCTCCGTGAAGCTTGCCTTGCCCACACCAGCATGGACGATACCAGCCTTCTCGACGCGGAACTCGACCGCGCCGCCCTTGGCACCCTTGACCGCACCAGCGACATCCATCGTCACCGTACCGACGCGGGGGTTCGGCATAAGACCGCGCGGGCCCAACACCTTACCCAACCGGCCGACGAGACCCATCATATCGGGCGTCGCGATGCAGCGATCAAAGTTGATCGTGCCCTTCGAAACGATATCGACGAGATCCTCGGCTCCGACGACGTCGGCACCCGCCGCCTTCGCCTCTTCGGCCTTTGGGCCCCTGGCGAAGACAGCCACACGAACCGTACGGCCCGAACCGTTCGGCAGATTGCAGACGCCGCGAACCATCTGGTCTGCGTGCTTGGGGTCGACACCGAGATTCATGGCGATATCGACCGTCTCGTCGAACTTGGTCTTGGCGCGCGACTTGACCAGCTTCACCGCTTCCTCGATGCCATAGGCCTTGGTGCGGTCGATGCCTTCGCGAGCTGACTTGATGCGCTTTCCGAGCTTTGTCATGGCGCTTACCCCACCACCTTGATGCCCATCGACCGGGCAGAACCTGCGATGATCTTCGCGGCCGCCTCGATGTCGTCGGTATTGAGATCCTTCATCTTCATTTTGGCGATGTCGCGAACTTGCGACATCGTCACCTGAGCAACCTCGACCTTGCCGGGCTCCTTGGAGCCGGCCCCGGGCTTGCCGGAAGTCTTGAGACCGGCCGCCTTCTTGATGAAGAAGGTCGCAGGTGGCGTCTTCATCTCGAAGGTGAAAGAGCGGTCCGAATAGACCGTAATCTTCACCGGAATCGGCGTGTCAGCATCGATGTCCTTCGACTTGGCGTTGAACGCCTTGCAGAATTCCATGATGTTCACGCCGCGCTGACCGAGCGCGGGTCCGATCGGCGGAGAAGGGTTCGCCTTCTGGGCCGGGACCTGCAGGTTGATATATCCGTCTATCTTCTTCGCCATTACCTACTCCCCAACGGGGTTATCGCCAGCTTTCCGCGAGATTGCGGTTCACCAGCCTGGGTTAGCGGTCATCGGGCCGGCTCCAGCCCTCCCGCACATTTCCCGAACCGCGGCAGGGTTTCCCCAACTGTCGATCCGGGTCTCCGGCATCTTGACCGGAAACTCGCACACATCGCGCCTTTCGGCGTTGCTCCGCACCATCATCGCTTCAGGCCGGCACCTTCTCCACCTGACCGAACTCGAGCTCGACAGGCGTCTCGCGACCGAAGATCGACACAGCCACCTTGAGCCGGGTCCGCTCCTCGTCGACCTCTTCGACCTTGCCCGAGAAGGAGGCGAAGGGACCATCGGAAACCTTGACCACCTCACCGATCTCGAACGTGATCGTCGGACGGCCTGGACGCTCGACGCTATCCTTGGCATGATGCAGAATACGCATCGCCTCATCTTCGGAGATCGGGGTCGCCTTATTGTCGGTGCCCAGGAACCCAGTCACCTTCGGCGTGTTCTTGATGAGCAGGAAGGCGGCGTCCGTCATCTGCATCTTGACAAGCACATAGCCAGGCAGGAACTTGCGCTCCGCCTGAATCTTGCGCCCACGACGCACTTCGACGACCTCCTCGGTCGGGACCACGATCTCCTCGAACAACTCGTCGAGGTTTGCCTGCTTCGCGCGCTCTTTGATGGCCTCAGCCACCTTGCGCTCGAAGTTGGTGTATGCGTGGACGATGTACCACCGCTTCGCCATCGCGCTTCAAATCCTGCTTCGTTGGGTCAGCAATTCATTACCGGCCATCACGACCGGCTCGTGCTCTCGGCACCGAGACGGCTCAACGCCCAATGCTGAGAATGAAACTGACGAGGTAGCCCAGCGCCTGGTCTGCGAGCATAAAGAAGATCGACGCCAACGTGACCATTACAAGCACGGCCAACGTGGTGATCCAGACTTCCTTGCGGGTCGGCCAAGTCACCTTGGAGACTTCCTGCCGAACCTCCTGGACAAACTGAACCGGGCTCAATCTTGACATTCTCTCTTCTTCCTTCTCCGGCAGGAGCCGGAATTCTCACATCCGGCAACGAGCCGGAAACCAAACACCCGGCACGAAACCGACCAACCAGCGCCGGCCATCGCCGACTTATCCACTGGCACCCAAGACTGGAGCCAATTCCGCCCCGATTCGGGGCTCAATCTCATCGTGCAAAGCTCGGTTCCCCGTAGCCCGCACCACCCTGCATTCCGCCATCAATCCCAACCATTGGCACCTCGCCGGATCGGGAGACGGCCCACGAACCTCCAACTTCAGACCTCAAGACTGGCAGGGGTGGAGGGGCTCGAACCCCCAGCCTTCGGTTTTGGAGACCGACGCTCTACCAATTGAGCTACACCCCTACGCCTCGCGCAAACCCTTGATTTGCATCAGCCTTTTCAACTTCACCCATTGCCGCACGAAACTTCCCATGTCAGAGGTCTCAGATAGAAACCCGGCCGACACGCGACGCGAGACAAAGACGCTGGAAACCCGTGGGGAATGCCAACTAAGCAATCCTCAAGCAGCGGGTCACCAACGTCGATTCGGGCTAGCGTTGAAGTAACGCTTATAGAGGGGCTTGCCGCAATGCACAAGCCCGAGTTCCTACTTTTTTCTTGACAGGAGTTTGAGCCACAAGCCTCGCGGCCCAAGAGAGTCGTGTTGTCGATGAATCTCGACGGCCGGACGCTCAAAGCGGCTCGACGACGACGGCCGTGCCATAGGCAATCACCTCGGTAACGGCGGCTGCGATCTCGTTGGCATCGTAGCGCATGGCGACGATGGCGTTGGCGCCGGCTTCGGCCGCGTGTTGCAGCAGGAGGTCGTAGGCCTCCTGGCGGGCGGTTTCGGCGAGCTTCGTGTAGACTGAGATGTTGCCGCCGCGCAGGATCTGGAACATCGCTCCGATGTTGCTCACTACATTGCGCGAGCGCACGGACAGGCCGCGCACCACCCCGATATGGCGAACGATGCGATAGCCGGCAAGGTCGTTGGTGGTGGTTACGAGCATGGAAGTAGATCCGGGGATCGGGGCGTCGGGGGATCGGGAGGGGGAACCGACTAGCGACCCGACCTCCCGACTTCCCTATTCCCGATCTCCCATCCCTTAGTCCGTGATCTTGACGACGACGCCGGCGCCGACGGTGCGACCACCTTCACGGATGGCGAAGCGCTGCTTCTCTTCCATCGCGATCGGCGTGATCAGCTCCACGTCCATCGAGCAGTTGTCGCCGGGCATCACCATCTCGGTACCTTCAGG
>CANJPN010000636.1 GCA_947475855.1 Bradyrhizobiaceae bacterium | reverse complement strand
CCGAGAAGTGGTCGAGAATGCCCGGCGTCGCCTGCGATCTGGCCATGGGTGCCCCCTGCTGATTCGGGTGCACCCCATGAATCACACCGAATCAGGCATTGGGAATCCCACAAGATGGAAAGCGCTGTGGTTTCGAGCGATCACCCTGGTCCCCGTCGTTTCGCCGATTGCAAGCGCCCCGATTCAGCCTCACTGATACCGACCGGTGAGGCGTCGGGATTCGGTCCTCGGGGCCGGAAGGGCGGAGCGCATGCGGATACGGGCGAGATCGATCGCATTAGCTGTCGCGATGTCGACGGCGATCATGGGGATGAACCTGGGGGCGTCCGGGGCAGCGCGGGCGCAGTCCTCGCAGGAATTCGCGAAGTTCGTCGAGGGTGTTTGGCCGGAGGCGCAAGCGGCTGGGGTATCGCGGCTCACGTTCGATCGCGCTTTCAAAGGTGTGACGCCGGACCTGACGATACCGGATCTCGTGCTGCCCGGGCGTATGCCGACCCAGGTACTGGGCCAGGCCGAGTTCGTGAAGCCGCCGCAGGACTATCTCGATCGGGGATTGCTCGGCCGCCTCGCATTGGGCGGCAAGGGCTTCATGGCTAAGTATCAGCCGTGGGTGGAGAAGATCGAGCGCGAGCTCGGCGTCGACCGCTATATCCTGATGGGCATCTGGGGCAGGGAGACTGCCTATGGCGGTGGTAAGCTGCCGCACTACGGCATCCGGGTGCTGGCTACCCAAGCGTGGATAGGCCGGCGCAAGGAAATGTTCAGGGGCGAGCTGGTCATGGGCTTGAAGATGCTCGAGGACCGGATCGTTACCGTCGAGACGATGCGCTCATCGTGGGCCGGCGCACAGGGACTGCCGCAGTTCATGCCCAGCGATTTCTACAAGCACGCCTACGACATCGACGGCGACGGGCGGAAGGACATCTGGAACTCGGTGCCCGATGCTCTGGCGTCGGCTGCCCACCAGCTCAAGTCGAAGGGCTGGCGACTCGGCGTGCCTTGGGGCTTCGAGATCGCGCTGCCAGCCAAGGTCGACTGCGCATTCGAAGGGCCGGACGACGAGCGGCCGCTGGCTGAGTGGATCAAGCTCGGCGTGACGCGCGTCGGCGGACAGGCGTTTCCCGAGAAGTTGCTCACCGAGACCGCTTATCTGATGTCGCCCGGCGGGTCACATGGGCCGATGTTCCTCGTTACCGAGAACTTCAAAGTGATCCGCGCCTACAACACGTCGGATCTCTACGCCGTGTTCGTCGGCCATCTCGCCGACCGGATTGCCGGGGCGGGGGATTTCGCAACGCCGTGGAAGGGCATCGGGCAATCGCCGACCCACGAGATCGTGGAGATCCAGGAGCGTCTGAAGGCGCAAGGCTCCGCGATCAGCATCGTCGATGGAAAGATCGGTTCGAATACGCGCAGGCAGATCGGGCTGTTCCAGCGCGCGAACGGGATCGCGGTCGATTGTTGGCCCGGCCCGGCGACGCTGGCGAAATTGCGCCAAGCGGCGGGTGTGAAATGAAGCCGGCGGTCGGTTTCTTGTCGTTGCTGCTGGTGTGCGGAGGGGCGCAGGCGACGGAGAAGGCTGCGCCGAAGTCTGTTGCGACACCTCCTCCGCAGGCCGTAGTCACGGCTCCGAGAACACTCGACGAACTGATTGCCGTGATGGAGCGCGAGGCGCGCAAGGCGGGCGTCGATCCGGCTACGGTACGACGTGTGCTCGCCGGCTTCGAGCGTCTGCCGGAAGTGGTCGAACTCGCGACCTCGCAGACCGAGCACGAGCGCACCGTGGCGCAATATGTAAGCCTGCTCGTCAGTGCGGAACGGATCGAGCTCGGTCGGTCTCGGCTGGGCGAACATCAACGGCTGATCACTGAAATCGAAACTCGCTACGGTGTCGACCGGCACACACTGACGGCATTGTGGGGCGTGGAGACGCGCTACGGCGCTGCTCTGGGAACCCGGCCGGTCGTACGGGCTCTTACGACACTGGCGCTGGAAGATCTGCGACGGCCGGAGTTCTGGCGCGGTGAGTTGTTGCAAGCGCTGCGGATCGTCGAACGCGGGGACATTGCGGCGGTCGGCATGATCGGATCCTGGGCCGGTGCGATTGGTCACACCCAATTCATGCCGTCGACGTTCAACCGGTTCGCGGTCGATTTCGACGGCGATGGGCGGCGCGATCTCATGGGGTCGGTCGCCGACGGTCTGGCTTCGGCGGCCAACTATCTTGCGCACTCGGGCTGGCAGCGCGGCGAACCGTGGGGCTTCGAGGTCACAGTTCCCGATGGATTCGACTATGCTTTGTCCGCACCGACACCACTCAGGTCATTGGTGTTCTGGAAGGAACGTGGTCTCAAGCGGGCGGGCGGCGACGCGTTGCCGGCATCCGCGCTCGAGCATCGTTTGCTGCTGCCGGCAGGCGCCAACGGGCCGGCTTTCCTCGTGAACCGAAACTTCGGTGCGCTTTTGCGGTACAATCCCGCGGTTCCCTATGCACTTGCTGTCGCGCATTTAGGCGACAGGATCGCCGGTGGGGGCGGGTTTGTGAAGGCGTGGCCCGACGAGCCTGCGATGCCGCGTGCCGACCGGCAGGAGTTGCAGGAGCGTCTGGCGGCACTTGGACTCGATACCGGGGGTGTGGACGGCATCATCGGGAGTTTGACGCGTAACGCGATACGGTCCTATCAGAAGACACAGGGGTTGCCCGAAGATGGACATCCCAGTCCAGGACTACTCGAACGTCTCCGGGCTCAGAGGTGAAATGGGCTTCGAAGTGAATTGGGCTGGTAGTTGAGGTGGTCATGACGCGCCGCGTCCGGCACATCGCTGCACTTTCACTGGCGGCCGCGCTCGCCGCGTCGGCAGCGCTGACGTGGCTGCCTGGGCTGCCGGTGCGGCCGGCCAACGCGCAGCAGGGCGATGCCGCGGCCAACTTCATGAATCCGTTTCCAGAGAATGATGCGTGGCGCGGACTGGTGATCGGCGACTACCTCGGCGAGGGCCTGCTCAATGGTCTCGTCGATGGTATGGCAAGCGAGACGCGACTGCAGTTGCAGCGCCGGCACCGGGCCTTCGCCTCACTGGGGCGCGTCGACATAGAAGACGACGCCAAAGCTCTGGACGATATGATCGCCAAGGAAAAGATCGGTATCGCGGTGATCATGTTCGGAATGGCGGACCGGGCAGGCATCCGGCTCGCAAACGGGCGGCGCCTTGCCGTGGGGCAGCCGGATTGGCGGGCTCAATATGCGCAGCGCGTCGACAGGATCGTGCGGTCTTTGCGGCGGCGCGGGGTGGCGGTCTACTGGGTGGGGCTGCCGATCACCCGGCGCTCTGACTGGAACGAGGACGTCGAAGCGATCAACGAGGTGTTTCGCGAGCGGGTGCTGAGCGCAGGTGGGCGGTACATCGACGCCTTCAAAGAGAGTGGCGACGAGAACGGCCAATTCTCCGATCGGGGACCAGATATCTCGGGCAAGGTGGTGCGGCTGCGCGACCAGGACGGCTTCGAATTCACGCCTGCGGGTTATCGGAAGCTCGCCT
>CANJPN010000635.1 GCA_947475855.1 Bradyrhizobiaceae bacterium | reverse complement strand
TGAAGGGGCAGGATGTGTCAGTGGCCAAGGCCAAGAAGGCGATCGCCGACTATCGCAAAGCGATTGGTCGCCCCGAGGGCCTGGCCGAACTCGGCATCTTCTATTGCGAAGAGGCAGCGCGTCTCGTCGGCGATTGCGGCTTTGAAGATGAAGCGTACTACATGGCGCTCGTGCGCATGTTCGGTCAAAGCCTAACGCAGGCAGCGGCTTTGCCCGCCGACGTTCGCGACAAGATGCTTGGGCGCCTCAACGTCGTCCGCAAATCACTGCGCGGCATCGGTTGGGGCGTATCTGACGCCGTAAGCGAGATCTGGCATGATCGCATTGACGAGGGCGACGTCGCTTCTCAGTGAGTGCTTCGCAACGACCTTCACGACTATACAGGAGCGGTCCTAAGCCTATCCAGGAACTGCGCCGTTTTCATCGTCGCCGACCTCGTCTGCTGGCTGGGGTATCGCGTCGATCTGCTGCCGGCTGGATCGGACCTTGATCGCCGCCGCTCATCGAGGTCGTGTCCAGAGCTTGACGCTGCGTATGCTTCCCGATCCCATCGTCGGGACGGTGGATGGTGCGCGACGTGACCCATTAGCAGCCATCCTCGTTGCTTAGCTATGGAGGCCTTCAGCGTAGCTTCAAATCACGCCCGAGAACGCATGGCCCGCCGTCGCTGGCTGCTCAATTCTGAAGCTCTTAATTTCGCCTGTTGTATGAGGGCGGACGATAGCAGCCGGTTAGCCGGCGGACGGCAAGCTTAGGGTTTTCATCTCCTCAACCGCAAGGACGCGCTCGGCTTTGCCCAGCAGCTCAAAGCTACGATCGAGTCGCTTGGCCACGAGGCCCTGCTCGATGTGTACGGCATCGCGGGTGGCGAAAAGTGGGAAGAGCGGCTCCTTGCTCTCATTCGCGAGGCCGTCACGGTCGTGTTCGTATTGACGCCGGAATCGATCGTTTCAAAGTACTCCGAGTGGGAGGTCAAGCGCACCGTCGAAAGAGGCAAGCGACTAATCCCCGTAGCGGCAATCCCACTAAATCGTGCTGGTGCCAGCCTTCGCGACGTTGAGATTCTGGCTGGGCACCGCGATATTTCGACAACCCAATTTTACATCGACGGTAGTTATGGGCCGCGCTTGCCGCGGCGATTTCTCCGACCGCTGTCGCCATTCTCGGCCTCGGCGGGAACCAATCTCACTGGACCGTCGCGGTGAAAGTGTCCGACAAGCAGATCAATTTTTTCGACGGCAGACGGTTGGCCGCCCTCCGGCGATCAGAATGCACGGTGCGCAGCGGCAGTTCAGTCCGCACAGAGTTCCCGCCCACACACGTGAACTTGGTGTCGAGGAAGATCGGCGATTGAGTGCGCGTATGCATCGCCATCATCGCTGGGGCAGACGCGCGATCCCGGCGCGGACTACACAACGACGCGCCGGTAAAGGTGCCAGGAAGAGTGGCCCAGGAGTGGCAGCACCACGATCAATCCCGTGAAGGCCAACGCGATTGATGCAACGACCAGCACTGCTATCAGTGCGCACCAGATCATCATCGGCAGCGGGTTGGCCGCGACGACGCGGACGCTCGTCGTCATGGCCGTCACGAAATCCACGTCGCGGTCGAAAAGCAGCGGAAAAGACACGACCGAGATCGAGAAGACGGCGAACGCGATCAGCGCGCCGACCGCGTGACCCAACCCCAAGAAGATGATGCCTGTCTGCGTCGTGAAGACATCGTGAAGAAGGTCGGCGTCGAGCGAACGTAAGCCCAGAAAGCCGAAGAAGAGCAGAGCCGCGATATCGAGCCAGATGACGAGCGCGAAAGCTGTCACGAGCGCCATCCACCTGAGATCACGCTGACGTGCATCCCAAACCGATCCGAGCAGCGTGTTCCACGACAACGGCTCTCCACGCTCCAACCTCCGGCTGATATCGTAAAGGCCCGTCACGACGAACGGGGCGACGAGCGCGAAGCCCATCGCCATCGGATACGCCAGATAAGGCAACGCGAAGAGCCAGAGGAGCATGAGGATCAGCCAGCCGCCGGCCGCATAGAACAATCCGATCCCCAGCCCGAATCGAGGCGCCGACACGAGGTCCTTCCAGCCCGCAGCGACGATACTTCCCAATTCACCAACCTTGATCGTCCGTACTGAGAGCGTCTTGGCCGCCCCACTACCCGCCTCGTTGTCCGCGCGCTGCTCCGTCGCCGCTGGACCGCCGCTGCGGCTACCCGAATCCTCCATTGTTTTTCTCCCCTTCGTCTTCGGCGCAGCTTGCTTGGCGCAGCCATGTCGCGACGTCCGCTTCGCTGTCCGCCGCAGAACCTGCGGATCTCATTGGGAACGATCCGTCGTCCGGCAGGCTACTGCACCAGCACATAGAAATGCGAACTTCGCCGCAGGCAGATTTGATCTCGATCAATCGGCGAGCCGCAGATTGCAGGGCATTTTTCCGGACCGGGACGAGTCGGCGACCGGACCCGACAAACCCACCTGCAAGCGAGGGAACATGGCAGACGGATCGCATTCGATCGCGCCTCACAGCCACGCGGGGCCGCACGGCTGGCGGCGCTGGCTGCTTTCGACAAATCACAAGGACATCGGGACGCTGTACCTGACCTTCGCTATGGTCGGTGGAGTCGTCGGGGGCTTCCTCTCCATCATGATGCGGCTCGAGCTGCAGGAGCCGGGCCTGCAGTATTTCGCGAACCCGCATACGTTCAACGTGTTCACGACGGCGCACGGCCTGATCATGGTGTTCTTCATGATCATGCCGGCGCTGTTCGGTGGATTCGGCAACTGGTTCGTGCCGCTGATGATCGGCGCGCCCGACATGGCGTTCCCGCGCCTCAACAATATCTCGTTCTGGCTGTTACCGGCGGCACTGGTGCTGCTCGTACTGTCTCTGTTCGTGGAAGGACCGCCGGGTTCGAACGGCGCAGGGATCGGGTGGACAGCCTACGCTCCGCTTTCGACGAAGACGGGACATCCCGGGCCTTCGGTCGATTTCGCGATCCTCGCCCTGCATCTCGCCGGTGCGTCGTCGATCCTGTCGTCGATCAACTTCATCACGACGATCTTCAACATGCGCGCGCCCGGCATGACGATGCACAAGACGCCGCTGTTCGTCTGGTCCGTGCTCATCACCGCGTTCCTGCTGGTGCTGTCTCTGCCGGTGCTGGCCGGCGCGATCACGATGCTGCTCACCGACCGCAACTTCGGGACGACGTTCTTCGATGCCAAGGGCGGCGGCGATCCGATCCTCTACCAGCATCTGTTCTGGTTCTTCGGTCATCCGGAGGTCTACATCATCATCCTGCCGGGCTTCGGCATCGTCAGCCAGGTGATCTCGACGTTTTCGCGCAAGCCCGTGTTCGGCTATCTCGGCATGGCCTACGCGATGGTCGCCATCGGGGTCGTCGGATTCATCGTGTGGGCACACCACATGTACACGGCAGGACTGGGCGTCGACACTCAAGCCTACTTCATGTTCGCCACCATGGTGATCGCGGTGCCGACGGGCGTGAAGATCTTCTCGTGGATCGCGACAATG
>CANJPN010000634.1 GCA_947475855.1 Bradyrhizobiaceae bacterium | reverse complement strand
TTCAAAGGCGTGGCGTCGAAATATCTGCCGAGCTACCTCGGCTGGCGCCGCATGATCGAGCGCGACGGACACGAGCTCACGCCGCGATCCTGTCTGGCTGGCGCCTTGGCTTAGAGGATAGCGCTACATTGGAACGGAACAGAGCCAACGCGCCTGACACCTCGCCGGACAACACCGACAACCGTTCAGAAGAACTTGTTCGGCTTCAGGAAGAAGCCGAGGATCAAAGCCCCCTTGGGAGCCCGGGCCACGTGACGGCTGCCAGCTGGACGCCACACGAAGTTCCCGGCCGTGACCTCGCCATCCTCGTCCACGAGGCTACCCTCGAGAACCCATGACTGCTCGATCTCGATATGCTCGTGGTCCGAAAGAACCGAGCCCGGTTCCCAGCGAAACAGCGCCGTCATCAGGCCGGTCGTGTCATCCTTCATGAGGATCTTGATGTCGATGCCCTTGTGCCCCGTGGGAACCCAAGGCAGCTTCTCGACCTCGACGAGACGCGACTGCAATGGCCCCAGCACCTTGCCGAAATCATAGCCCGGCGTCGTCGTGGTCAGTTCTGCGGATTTCTTGGCTGTTGCTGCCATGTGAACTCTCCTCTGATGGCTTTGTTCGGTCTGGCCCGAAAAATTCGCCAAAGTTATTGGATACGTGCGCCCGACTTGCGCACCACATCTGTCCACCGAGCGGTCTCCTTTGCAACCAACTCCGCAGTCTCCTTGGGACCGTACCCCCAAGGCTCCACACCGAGCTTGGCCAGCGTCGAGACGACTTCCGGCGTGAACATGATCTCGCGGATGGCGGCCGCCCACTTCTCACGAATGGCAAGCGGGGTTCCGGGCGGCGCCGTGAATGCCGTCCAGGTATCCGATTGCAGCTCTGGCAGTCCCACTTCCGAAATGGTGGGCAAATTGGGCGCGATCTTCGGCCTGATCGCCACGGTAGCCGCAAGCATGCGCACTGGCTTCTCGCCCTCGGTCAACGGAAACACCGTGCCGATATCGGCAAAGATGAAATCGTAGACGTTTGCAGCGAGGTCCCGCAGCGCGGGGCCCGCACCGGCATAGGGCAGATGCGCATGCTTTACCCCAATCACCATTTCGAATAGTGCGCCTGTCAGATGCCCCGTCGTCCCGTTGCCTTGGGAACCGTAAGTCAGCTTGCCTGGATTGGCCTTTGCGAACGCAACGAGTTCTTGCGCCGTCTTGAATGGACTCTCGGGCTTCACCGCGAGCACATTGGGAATGTAGGACGAGATTGCCACCGGCTCGAGCTTCTCTGGCTCGAAGCGCAATTCCTTGAACAACGCCTTGTTGACCACGAGCGGTGCGGGCGGCGAGACCAGCAACGTGTAGCCGTCCGGGTCAGACTTGTAGACGAATTCCGCCGCGAGATTGTTGCCCGCGCCAGGCCGGTTCTCCACGACGATCGACTGCTTCCACTTCGGCTGCAGATGTTGGGCGACAATGCGCGCGATGAGATCATTTCCGCCACCTGCCGCAGCCGAAACGATGAGCCGAACGGCCTTGTTCGGATAATCCTGCGCCCCTTGTGCAAATGCAGCGGTGGATAGCGTGAACGCTGCAATGAGTGTCGCAATGAACGTCCTTGCCATCAAAGCCATGCATCCTCCCGTTTCGCAGGCACCGTCTTGACCCACCGCCCGCAATTTTATCACGCACTTTCTGGCCTACGTCGAGACGCAATTAAATGGCATCTCACGCAACGGGAACTCCCCTCACACCGCCACGGACGGCTCGATGCCAGGCGGGAAGATCTCTTCGGGCTTCGCCAGCCGCTTCGCAATCCCTTGCTCGTGGCAATACTGCAGGAACGCCGCCAGCGTCGGCCGGTTAGCCTCGATCCCGAAGGGAAAGATGTCGTGGCCGAACTGCTCTTCCAACTCGGCAATGTAATGCGACATCCACGGCACGGGATAGCGCGACACGCCAGCCTCCCGCAGCCGTTCAAGACTCCGGTTTTTGGATTCCTCGAACGCGAGACAAAGATTGCGCGCCAGCCAGGGATGCTCGCCGAGAACGTCCTTCCGCATCGCGATCACATGCATGATCGGATAGATCCTCGTCCGTGCGAAATATTCTGCCTCCCGCTCACGGTAGTCGGGAAACATGCGCGCGACAGCAGAGTGCCCCTTCTCGAACGAAGACGGCGCGCTCGCCGTCATCACTGCGTCAACCTCACCGGAAACTAGCATATCGTTGAGCGTTTTTCCTGGCTCCCGCCGCAACACCAGCCCCTTCGGCAAATCTAGATCGACTTTTTCCGTGCGCCCGGCCGTTTCGATGCCCGCCTGAACCCACTCGATCGAATTGAGTGGCACCTTCGCCTCGTGCTCCAACCATCCGCGCGAATAGACCGCCGCCGTTTGCGCCCATTCGGGCAGACCCACGCGTTTGCCCTTCAAATCCCCGGCACCGCGAATGCCCTTGGATTTGTTCACGTAGAACGACGACAACCGAAACACGCGACTTGCAAACACCGGCAGCGCGATGACATCCGCCCCCGGTGACGTGGCCAGCGCGGTGAACTTCGCAAACGACATCTCGCTGACATGCCACTCGCGCCCTGCTGCGAACCGCGCGAAAATCTCGTGGAGGTCGAGGTTCAGCCAAAGCGGGTCGATCCCCGTTGCCTGTACGTCCCCCGAACGAAAGTCGCGAAAATGGTCATAGTAGCTGATCGCGATCGTCAAGGGAATGCGTTTCACGATGGTCACCGTTGCTGTCGGTTGAGGGAGAGGCAATGGAAAACTAGAGCAGTATCCGATCATACGCGATCGCCGGGGGCGATCGAATGATCGGATGAAACTGCTCTAATCTATAGAATCTAGAGCGTCTTCATCCGCCCAGCGAATCGCGAAAGCGATTCCGTCTGGTCGGATGATGCTCTAGTCCGAACCCAAGCCCAAAGCCAACAAGGATCCCCGGACCTAAGAATAAAAGGAAAACACCAACCGGCCAGCGGGTCTGCATACCGAAGCTCATGACAACTGGCCCTCGAACCACCAGCACCCTATGCTCTATTCCTCCGCACACGCGAAAGGACCACAGATGAATGCCCGCCACTGGCTGATCGCAGTAACGACATCTGCCCTTGCCGTCGCCACCGATCCCGCTTCCGCTCAGCAGCGCACTTGCCCGCACCCGGAAAGCGACAGGGAGAATATCACCCGCTCCTTGCAATCGGCGGTCACCTGCCAGCGCGCCTACGACATGATGAACGCCTGCCGCAGCAACACGGGTGGCGATGTCGAATTGGCCGAGGTCGTCATCCAGCGCTGCGAAGCGTCCTTTCTTTCGGGATTGTCACCCACGGCCCGCCGCGCTTACGACGAAGAGCGTGCAGCCTGCCGCCGGCGCTACGCCAAACGCGAAGGTACCATGTAGTCGGCCGTGAAGTTTGGGGCGATCAGGTTGCAGTCAATGCAGGCGTCGCTGGTGGGGGGCCGGCGAGACGCATCAAGGCGAGGGTCGCAAGCAGGACGCGCCAAAGCTCTCTGAGCCACGCCAGCAGCCTGGCGAAGTTGTAACCTA
>CANJPN010000633.1 GCA_947475855.1 Bradyrhizobiaceae bacterium | reverse complement strand
TACGGCGACTTCGATTTCTCGATCTATCTGCGGCGGTCGTTCGCCAAGTCGATGGGGTACTCGAAGGAGGCGCTCGAAAAGCCTGTGATCGGCATCGCGTACACGCCGTCGGGCTTCAACAACTGCCATCGACATTTCCCGGAGCTGCTCGATGCCGTGAAACGCGGTGTGCTGGCAGCCGGCGCATTGCCGCTCGATTTCCCGACGATCTCACTGGGCGAAGTGTTCCTGTCGCCGACGTCGCTCAAGTTCCGTAACCTGATGGCGATGGACACGGAGGAGATGATCCGCGCCCAGCCTATGGACGCGGTCGTGCTGATGGGCGGTTGTGACAAGACCGTGCCGGCGCAGCTTATGGGCGCGGTGTCGGCGAACCGGCCGGCGATCCAGCTGATCGGCGGGCCGATGATGACGGGCCGCCACAAGGGCGAGCGGCTGGGCGCGTGCACGGATTGCCGCCGCTTCTGGGCGAACTACCGCGCCGGCAGCGTCTCAGAGGAAGAGATCAACGTCGTAGAGGGCCAGCTTGCGGTTACGGCTGGAAGCTGCGCCGTAATGGGCACGGCCTCGACGATGGCGTGCATCGCGGAAGGGCTCGGCATGACGCTGCCGGGTACAGCGGCGATCCCTGCCGTTCATGCGGATCGCTTGCGCGCGGCGGAGGCGACGGGTGCGGCGGCTGTGCGGCTGGCGGCGAGTGGACTGACGCCCGACAAGATCGTGACGCAAAAGTCGGTCGAGAACGCAATCCGCGTGCTGATGGCCATCGGCGGTTCGACGAACGCGGTGATCCATCTGGCTGCGATCGCGGGGCGCGCGGGGCTCGACGTTTCGCTGAAGCGGCTCAACGAGCTGTCCGACTCGACGCCGGTGCTGGTGAACCTCAAGCCGGTCGGCAACGGGTACATGGAGGACTTCCATTCGGCCGGCGGCATGGGCGCGCTGATGCGAGAGTTGAAGGATCTCCTTCATCTCGACGCGATGACGGTAACGGGCGAAACGCTCGGCGAGCGGCTTGCCGGCGAAGGCGCGACGTGGGTCGATCGCAACTACGTTTCGGCGCGCGCAACGCCGCTGGAACCGGTCGGCGGGCTCGTGGCGCTGTACGGCAATCTCGCGCCGGGTGGTGCCATCCTGAAGCGCTCGGCGGCGGATCAGCGGCTGTTCGAGCACGAGGGCCGCGCGATAGTGTTCACGTCGCTAGAAGACTTGTCGAAGCGCGTCGACGATCCCGATCTCGACATAACGGCCGACGATATCATGGTGCTGCAGAACGCAGGTCCGAACGCGCCGGAGTGCATGCCGGAAGCGGGCTTCCTGCCGATCCCCAAGAAGCTCGCGAAGGCGGGCGTGAAGGACATGATCCGCATCTCGGACGCGCGCATGAGCGGCACGGCGTATGGCACCATCGTGCTGCACATCACGCCGGACTCGGCGAGCGGCGGGCCTTTGGGCTTGGTTCGCAACGGCGACCGAATCCGCCTGTCGATCAAGAACCGGACCATCGATCTGATGGTGGACGAGGCGACGCTGGCAAAGCGGCGGGCAGAACCGCGGCAGACGTTCGAGAAGCCGACGCGGGGGTATGCGAAGCTGTTCGCGGACGAGATCACGGGCGCGGACCTCGGGTGTGATTTCCGGTTCTTGCGGAAGGAGCCGTAGGTCAGACGAGGCATCGACGACCGGGGCGCAGAATTCATCAGCGAGGAGAGGCAGATCAACATGCAGGGCGTCTCGCTGACTGCACGCGAATACAAACTTCTGCTCGACGCCTCACTGTTCGGAGCCGAGCCCACGCTCGCCCGCGCGAATGAGGTGTGGAGACGTCGGATCCTGCCGATCGTCTCCCAGCAACTGGGGCGAGGCGCCGTCGGGAAGAAGAAGGGGCGCCTCTTCGACAAAACTCTCCGACGCGAGATCATGTTCTGGGACACCCGCGAGGGCCATCTTGCGCTCGGCTCCTACAGTCTGCGTCACCGCCAGGACGTGATGGAGGATGGAGAGCCCCGAGGAAAGGGAGAGATCAGTCTGAAGCTGCGTACGCCGGACCTCTTCATCGCTGCTGCGAGCGAGCTTCCAGGCGCCGGCGAGGATCCAAGGACCAAGCTCGAAGAAGACATCGCGCCGCTGGCCGTGAAGCCTGCCGAAAAGGGCAAGGACAAGTCCGTGCGGGTTCCGCAGTCGCGATCCATCCGGACGCGTTTCTCGCTATCCACCAAACAAAACAACACGGCGCCGCGAACGTTCGGTGCGCTCGCCAAGCTCTATCCCTCGCTGAAAGGCAATCTGAGGATCGCGCACTCCAAGCTGGCGTCAGGAGCGTCGAAGCTCGTGCCCGGTCGAAAAATTCAGGAATTCGTGTTCGAGGGCGCGAAAGCGAGCATCGGAGCGGGTTTCGACATCGAGTTCGCCCTGACGGTCTGGATCTTTCCCCGGGCCAAGGCCGCCGGCGCCGTCGAGATCTCCTACAAGTGCTCACTCAAGGACGGCACAATGAAGCTCGAAGCCGCGCATCGTGCATTCCGGCTTTTCATTGTCCTGCAGGAACGGCTCGGCCCGCTGGTGGAGACCGACGAGACGAGCAAGACGGCGCTGGCGCTTCCAAAGCGTGTCGGCACGCCTTAGGTCGGACTCGCAGCGCTTCGTACCAGACCGACCTACAATTGCGCTTCGACCGACTTACCGCACGTCACGGTGTCGGCGTTGCCGCCGAGGTCGCGGGTGCGGAGCGTGCGCTCGGACAAGACGCGCTCGATCGCGCTGACGATTTCGGCGGCGGCTTGCTTCTCGCCGAGGTGCTCGAGCATCATCGCCCCGGACCAGATCTGGCCGATGGGGTTGGCTACGCCCTGACCGGCGATGTCGGGGGCGGAGCCGTGGACGGGTTCGAAGACGCTGGGGTAGCGGCGCTCGGGATCGATGTTGCCGGATGGCGCGATGCCGATGGTGCCGGTGCAGGCCGGGCCGAGGTCGGAGAGGATGTCGCCGAACAGGTTGGAAGCCACGACGACGTCGAACCAGTCGGGGTGGAGCACGAAGTTCGCGGTCAAGATATCGATGTGATACTTGTCCCACTTAACGGCTGGATATTGCTTCGCCATCTCGACGACGCGCTCGTCCCAGTAGGGCATCGTGATCGCAATGCCGTTGGACTTTGTCGCGGACGTGAGGTGCTTTTTGGGGCGTGACTGCGCGAGTTCGAACGCGAACTTCAGCACGCGATCGACGCCGGTGCGCGTCATCACGGTTTCCTGCATGACGAACTCGCGGTCCGTACCGGGGAACGCGCGGCCGCCGATCGCAGAGTATTCGCCCTCGGTGTTCTCGCGCACGACCCAGAAGTCGATGTCGCCGGGCTTGCGGTCGACGAGCGGGCATTTCACGCCGGGCATCAGGCGGACGGGACGCAGGTTCACATACTGGTCGAACTCTCGGCGGAACAGCACGAGCGAGCCCCACAACGAGACGTGGTCGGGGACGATAGCGGGCCAGCCGACCGCACCGAAGAAGATCGCGTCGTGCTTGCCGATCTGGTCCTTCCAGTCGTCCGGCATCATCTTG
>CANJPN010000632.1 GCA_947475855.1 Bradyrhizobiaceae bacterium | reverse complement strand
TCGGGCTCCCGCCCTCCCGCCGTCAGACCACCCCCGGCACAGTCTCATCCTGATTGACGCTGGTTCTCACCTTGATTGTCGCGCTGCAGACCGCCGATGTAATAGGTGTTGACCAGCGCAACATCGCAGCTCCCGGCTTGAACGGCGGCGATCTGGTCGCGATCGCCCCCGGTGGGCTTTCGCGCGAGGTTCACTTTCAGCCCGCGCAGCCAAGCCTCAGCCGCCTCGGCGCCTTTGTGCTCGATCATCGAAGCGGTCAGCAGCACGTTGTAGGGGTGCAACCCCGAGCGCATGCAAAGTTTACCTTTCCACTTGGAATCGGCCAGTTCCTCGTAGGTGAACGCGGTCTGCTTCACGCGCTCGCGCGCGGTTGCGATCACGCGGACGCGCCGCGTCAGCCCGAACCAGTGCCCCTCGCTATCCCGCCAGGTCTCGGGCACGCGGTCGATGAGATCTGCATTGCCGACAGGCTCGGTCAGCCCGGAGTTCTTCGCTTCGACCAGTTGGCTGAGCTCGCTCGCGATGAAGATGTCGACTTTACCATCGGTTGCGTCTGACTTCAGTCGTGCGCTCGGATCGCCGGTCAGATAGACGACGTTGAGCTTCACCCGCGTCAGGCCCTCGAACACCCGCAGCAGCGGTTCGATCAGATCCTTTTCCCGGGTCGTATGTACATTGAGCGCCGGAGCACCGGCCTGGGCCAGCACATGGTTCGAGGCTGACGTACCGGCCGTCGCCAGGGTGATGGCCGCAATCATCCAGTGCGCACGACGCTTCATACGAGTGGGTTCCAATCGAAATAGACCGAGGCGAGCCTGCCGCCGAATGCGGTCATTTGCGCGCAGTTGCGCTAACGAAGGCTGAAGCGCAGCACCTCTGACGCCATCAAGGGGCATTTATAGGGCGGCGTTGCATGGGCACGGCGTGATCCAAGCGCTGACCGATCAATCTTGCTTGCGGCCTTCGTGATCGCCGAGCACCGTGGCGATGTCCGCCGTCTCCTCTTGAGACAGGGAACGGGCCTTGGCCTTGCGTTTGAGCAGATTGGCCCGCAGTTCTGCCGCGAGCCGAGGCTTGCGCTGCTCCGCCGTCTCATTCCGGCGCTTGTTCACTTCACCAGCCATCGCCAGCAGTTCCCCAATGACCATCGAAGGGGGTGGCCCCTAGCCCAGCCTAACCAATCGGGCTAAAAGCCGCGCATGTCAAAACCACCACAGAAATCAGCCGCCCGCCGCACGTCGAAGGCCAAGGGTGCTGCCGCCCCGCCCGCGAAGGCCCGCCGCGCGGTCAAATCGCACGCCGCCAAGCAGAAGGCGCCGACGGTCGGCTTCGTTTCGCTGGGCTGCCCGAAGGCACTCGTCGACAGTGAACGCATAATCACCCGCCTGCGCGCGGAAGGCTACGAGATCGCCCCCCAATACAAGAGCGCCGACGTCGTCGTCGTCAATACCTGCGGGTTTCTGAACTCGGCGAAGCAGGAGAGCCTGGACGCGATCGGCGAGGCCATCGCGGAAAACGGCCGCGTCATCGTGACAGGCTGCCTCGGCGTCGAAAAAGACAAGATCATGTCGGCCCATCCCCGCGTGCTCGCGGTCACCGGCCCGCATCAGTACGAGCAGGTGATGGAAGCCGTGCACGATGCGGTGCCGCCACTGCACGATCCCTTCCTCGACCTCGTGCCGCCCGAGGGTATTCACCTCACGCCGCGCCACTACGCGTATTTGAAGATCTCCGAGGGCTGCAACAACAAGTGCAGCTTCTGCATCATACCCGACATTCGCGGCCGTCTCGTCAGCCGACCCGCCAACCACGTGATGGCCGAAGCTGAGCGCTTGGTGAAGGCCGGCGTCAAGGAGCTGCTTGTCATCTCGCAGGACACGAGCGCCTACGGCCTCGACATCAAGTATGCCGAGAGCACCTGGAACAAGCAGCCGCTCAAAGCGCGCTTCTTCGAATTGAGCCAGGCGCTGGGCTCGCTCGGCGCATGGGTTCGGATGCACTACGTCTATCCTTATCCGCATGTCGACGAGGTGATCCCGCTGATGGCGGAAGGCAAGATCCTCCCCTACCTCGACATTCCCTTCCAGCACGCATCGCCGAAGGTGCTGAAGGCGATGCGCCGACCTGCCTCGCAGGACAAGGTGCTCGAGCGGATCGCAAAGTGGCGCAACATCTGTCCGGATCTCGCACTGCGCTCGACGTTCATCGTCGGTTTCCCCGGCGAGACCGACGACGATTTTCGCATGCTCATCGATTTCCTGCAGGAGGCCCGGCTCACGCGGGTCGGCTGCTTCAAGTACGAAGACGTGCCGGGCGCAAAGGCCAACGCGTTGCCGGACCAGGTTCCCGAGGAAGTGAAAGAAGAGCGCTGGGAAATGCTAATGGGCGTGCAACGCGCCATCTCGAGCCACGTCCTGGCCTCCCGTATCGGTAAGACCATCGACGTGCTCGTCGACGACGTCGACGAGGAAGGCGCCATCGCCCGCTCGGCCTGGGACGCCCCCGAAGTCGACGGGTGCGTCTTCCTAAACGGCGCCACCAACGTCAAGATCGGCGACAAGCTCCGCGTGAGAATTGGCCATGCCGACGAATACGACCTCTGGGGCGAAGTGGAGTAAAGCGCCTATTCAATGGCGGGCCCGGCAATTGGAGAATTGCTTGCGCGAACGCGACTACCGCCAGATGACGGACTGCAAGGGGATGCCACAGTCTTGCATCCGTGTCGCGCCGCGAGCCGCAGTAGCGCCAGCACCCTTTGCGTCGCCAGTTACACCAGCGATCTTGCCTTCCACGTCGCGCAGCATCCGCTGCAGCCTCGGATCTGTGGGATCGTCGGCTAAAGTCTGCGCTCGCAGACTTCGGCTTTCGCGAAACTTTTCGATCGCTTCCGTCTGTTTTCCAAGTCCGGCTAAAGTCTCGCCGCTGTGTTCCAGAGCGACGGATTTGTTCTGCAGCCACACGACATGGCCGGAATTGTTTGCGAGCAGCGCTGAGAAGGCATCGGCTGCAAGCTGGAATTGAACCAGGGCGTCCTGCGGTTGCCGTTGGCGCTGACGGGCAATTCCCACTTCGTCGTGCGAGCGCGCTAGGTCGCACCGCCAGACGCCATTCTTCGGATCAAGGCGAACCAGCATCTCGAACTCGGCATGGCCTCGCATAAGGCTCTGCACCGCACGCTCGTGTTCGCCCAGCTCTACTTCGACAAAACCCAGACGCCGGTGAAGCGTGGCACGCTCTCTTTGCAAGGTGCGATTGCGTTCGTCAGACACCGACATGCGGTTGAGGTGCGCCAGCGCTGTGTTGTAATCGGCGATGCCGTCCTGATAACGCTTCAGTGAGACCTTGATGTCGCCGAGCCGTATGTAGGCCCAATAGACGTCACGCTGGAACCTCGCATTGCTGGGGTCTTGGGCCACCAGCGGACGTCTGATCTCCGTAACCGTAAGCCAGTCCGCGCCATGAATGCGCGATCCTGCGCGCGGCGGCGCTGGTACATTGGTGGTGTTCCGAACGAGGGCACCGCACATGGACGACAGCACATACATCGGCTTGAAGGCGCGGCCTCGGGAGCGGGTCGACATC
>CANJPN010000631.1 GCA_947475855.1 Bradyrhizobiaceae bacterium | reverse complement strand
GTAAATGCCTATCGCGTCATCGTACGCGAAATCGGCGTGGGTCTGGTCAACGGGCTGGTGCTGTCTGTCCTGATGGCCGCAGTTGTGCTGATGTGGTTCGGCTCTGGACCGCTGGGGCTCGTGATCGCTGCGGCGATGGTGGTCAATCTAATGGCGGCGGCTCTCGCGGGGATCCTCATTCCGCTGGCGCTGCACGAATTGCAGCTGGATCCGGCGCCGGCTGCCGGCGTGTTCGTCACCATGGTGACTGATGTCGTGGGGTTTCTGGCGTTTCTGGGGCTCGCTTCAATCTGGCTCGTGCGATAGGCGCAGATTTCGAGACGAGGAATTTCGATACGGGGAGGTCAAATCACACGACAAAGGCCCCGCATGCGGTGTCGAGCTTCCCGAATTTCCAACGCGGGGTTGGTGGGTGCTCAATTCCGCAGAACACGGAGCCTTTGCTTTGCCCTTACGCCTAACTCACACAAACGCAACAGATACGCAGAACCAACACCGGGCTATTGGAAGGTAACTCGGATGCCTCTTGTCGTCGCTCCGAATCAGTCAACCCCATTCAGTCTTCTGTGGATAAGTTGTGTGCGGTGCAGCGGAAAAGCTAACCGGCTCCGCACTGCTCGTGGTTCACGCCGCGACGCGTAACGTGTGCTTGCCTTTGAAGGCGGGGGCCACGGTGGCCATGAACTTTTCCATCTGTTCGGCGACAAGGGCGTGCGGCTTTCCGCCGACATTGAAATAGAGAATGACCTCGTCGATGCCGGCGGCCTCGACCTTCTTCAATGTTTCGGTGATTTGTCCCGGCGTCCCCAGAAGGATCGACTTGTCGGACAGATTGTCCTTGGTGATCCCCGCGAGGATCTCGTTGATCTTGTTGAAGTAGAGCATCGTCGGCGGGGTCTTGCCCGGCTCCTGTTTGAAAGCAGGTTTCACGGCGTTGTCGAAATAGCGCATGAGGGTTTCGCGGCCGAGATCATCCTCAGCCGGGGTTTCGGCGATGTGGATGAAGTAGCTGCAGATCGCGCGGCCGTGCTTGGTTCCGAATTTCGCGCAGGTGGCGCGGTACTGGGCAACGGCCTCAGCCAGTCCGCCAAACATCATCGTGGCGGCGAACGGGGCGAACGCAATGTTGAGGCCGAGGCGGCCGGCGATGTCCATCGAGGATTGGGAGAAACAGCCCATATAGAACGGGATGGGGCGCTGGACCGGGCGCGGCGTTATCGTCATCTCGGGGATGTCGAAGAATTGCCCCTTGTGTGACCAGGGGCCGGCAGAGCCCCAGGCCTTGAGGATCACCTGACAGCTTTCGTCCATGCGCTCGAGGCTTGTCATGTAGTCGGCGCCGAAGGGAACATACTCGCGGCGGTCGTAGCCCCGTCCGACCGCGAAGTCGACACGTCCGCCCGACAGCAGATCGAGCGTAGCGTACTCTTCGGCGACCCGCAGCGGATGCTGCAGGGGCAGCACGGCAACGGCAGGTGCGAACCGGATGTGCTTGGTCAAAGGGATGATGCTCGCCAGGAGCAGGTGAGGGCAGGAGTTGACGCCGAGGCTGTCGAAGTGGTGCTCGCCGATCCATGCGGAGTTCATCCCGATCTTATCCGCGAGGATCGCCTGTTCACGGATTTCGAGAATGAACTGTTCGGGGCTGCGGCCCTGCAATGGGTAGGCGTTGTCGCTCAGCGTGAAATAGCCGAATTCCATGGTCCTCTCCCTACTATTTGGCCTTCGGAGGCGGTCTGGCCCCGGGCTGCGCCGAATATATTTTCACGCCCAACATTTGTAAATGCAAATCTTGCATTCGGCCTGCCGGGGCCATAGCTTGCTGCATCATGAGCCAAACCACAACACTTTCACCGCCGTTGGATGGTCCCGAGGGATATCGACTTAGCACGTCATTTCCCTACATCGTGCGCCGTGTCGGTCTCCGGATAGGCGAGCTGTTCGACAGAGCGGTCGCGCCTTATGGCGTGGACGTGTCGATGTACCGGGTGATCGCGGCATTGGCCGAACAGGATCGCCAGCAACTGGGTCAGCTCGCCGAGGTCACGTCGATCGAGCTTTCGACGCTGTCGCGTCTGGTCGGAACGATGTCGGGAAAGGGAATTCTGACGCGGCGGCGGCCACGCGGCAACGGGCGGATCGTCGAGATTTCGCTGTCGGTGAAGGGGCGCCGTCTCGCGGCCGATCTCATGCCGGTTGCGGTCCGTTTCGAGGCCGCGGCGGTGGCAGGTTTCGTTGAAGCGGACGTGGCGCGCCTCAAAGCGCAGCTCGAGGCGGCCTACAGCAACCTCGACGCGCTCGAGCACGAACTAGCCGCGGCGATCGTCGAGCCTAAAGCGCCGCGCAAGAGACGTCGGCCCGTCCGCGCGGAGGCTCAGACCTGAGCGATGACCGTTGTCCCCGACATGCTCCGGCTGATCGTCACTGCGGGGCCGTCCTCCTACGCGCTCCTCGATTCCGGTAACGGCCGCAAACTCGAACGCTTCGCGTCGGTCGTGATCGACCGGCCGGAGCCCCAGGCGATGTGGCAACCGGGACTGCCGCGCAGCGAATGGGCGAAGGCCAACGCGGTGTTCTCCGCATCGGGCGAGGATGAGGAAAAGGGCCGCTGGCGGATAGACAAGCCGGTCCCGGAGTTCTGGCCAATCGAGGTCGAAGGAGCGAAGTTGCGCCTGCGTCTCGCGGGGCTTTGGCACATGGGGCTGTTTCCGGAGCAATTACCGCACTGGCAGTGGATGGTGTCGCGCTTGGCGACGGTGTCAGCCCCTGCGGGTCTGACACCCGGCACAGACGCATCGGTGGGGAAAGGTGGCAGACCCGGAGGGTCTGACACCCCGAAACGAGTCTTGAATCTCTTCGGCTACACCGGCGCGGCCTCGCTGATCGCGGCACGTGCGGGCGCCGAAGTGGTCCACGTCGATGCATCGAAGAAAGCGATAGCATGGGCGCGCGAGAACCAGGCGGAGTCCAAGCTATCCGACGCATCGGTGCGCTGGATCTGCGAGGATGCGCGCAAGTTCGTCGCGCGCGAGGTGCGCCGCGGGCGGACGTATCATTCGATCCTCGTCGATCCCCCTAAGTTCGGTCGCGGACCCGATGGCGAGGTGTGGGAACTGTTCGATCACCTGCCGGCGCTGATGACGGATTGCGCGAAGCTGCTGGCTCCAGAGGGTGCGAACATGGTGTTGACGGCGTATGCCATCCGCGCGTCGTCGTTGGCTCTGGATGGCCTGATGCGCGAGACCCTCCGCGATCGGGGCGGCCAATTCGAGAGCGGCGAACTGGCGCTTCAGGAAGCGAGCGGTCGGCGGCTGATCGGCACGTCGCTCTATGCGCGTTGGTCTGCGGTCTGAACGTGTCTTATGCCCGGACCTGAGCGTTGCGGCCCTGGTGAGGCTATGGCAACGTCGCCGCGAACAGGAGACCGCCGATGCTCACGCTGCCCAAGCACAACCGCTACGACTTCTCGCCGATCACCGAGCGCAAGGATTACTCGTGGCCGGGTGGCAAGCGCCTCGCGGTGTGCCTGACGACGAACATCGAGGTCTACGCCTACCGCAAGGGCACGGGCTGGGACCCCGC
>CANJPN010000630.1 GCA_947475855.1 Bradyrhizobiaceae bacterium | reverse complement strand
TGCAGTGCCGCGATCCGCCCCAACAGCCGGGCGATGACGATTTGAGATAAGATTGCTAGAACGGTCCGCATCTTGGACTGGCGCGGTCTTCGCGCCGAGCCAGCACCAATGCATCGAGGACCGCCACATATGACCCTTCCTCTCGTCACCGCCAACGGCGCGGGCATTCCGCCGATCGGGCTCGGTACGTCGCAGCTTCTCAACGAGGTCGGCGTGGCGTCGGTGAAGTCGGCGCTGCAGGCGGGCTACCGGTTCATCGACACGGCGGCGCGTTACGACAACGAAGAAGCGGTTGGGGAGGGGCTGCGGGCGAGCGGCGTTGCCCGCAAGGATATCTTCCTGCTCACCAAGGTCTACTGGACGGAATTGGCCGCCGCTGACTTCAAGCAGTCGACCGAGGACAGCTTGAGGCGGCTCGGCGTCGATCACGTCGATCTCTTGCTGATCCACTGGCCCAACCCGAAGATTCCGCTGGCCGAGACCGTGGGAGCGCTGAACGACATGAAGCAGCGCGGACTGGCGCGGCATATCGGGGTTGCAAACTTCACGACCGCGCTCATCGAGGAGGCGGTGCGGCTGTCGTCGGCGCCGCTCGTCGTGAACCAGTGCGAGTACCATCCGTATCTCGACCAGTCGAAGATGCTGGCGGCATGCCGGCGTCATGGCATGGCATTCATGTCGTACAGCCCGCTGCGGCAGGCGGGGGCTGGTGGTCCGCTGGAAGATCCGTTGATCGTCAAGATTGCCGAGGCCAAGGGCGTTTCGCCGGCTCAGGTCGTGCTGCGGTGGCACCTCCAGCAACCCGGCGTGATCGCGATCCCCCGTTCGACCAACCCGGAACGCATCAAGGCGAACATCGATCTGGAAAAATTCTCGTTGAGCGACAAGGAAATGGCAGCGATCAGCGCGCTTGCGAGACCCGATGGCCGGAAGATCAAACCAGCCCATTCGCCGACCTGGGATTGAGGACGGAACGAGCGCCTTTCCGGCCACACTCCCGCCACTTAGTGCACTGCCATACTGAGCAAGTCGACGGAAACCACACTTTCTCGCCGTCTTGTCATGGTCCTGGTGGTTTTAGCGAAAGCGGGAGCGACGATGAACGGCCTCGAAATGAGACGTGTTCTGACGGCGATTATTCTCGCCTCTGCAGCGGCAACCTGCGTACCGGCCCTCGCGCATGCGCAGACGTGCAAGTCCGAGGAACTGTTCGCCGTCGTCGACCGTACGGGCCAGCGGCTTCGAGAAATCAACGCCGAAAGCCAGCCGCGGCTGCGCGGCAAACTGCAGGAACTGGCCAAGAAGAACGGCTGGGCCGCCGCCGAGGTCGAGTCGAACGGGCAGGCAGCGATCGAGGACGATGCGATCCGCGGAATGGACGCGCGGGCGGCCGAGCTGCTGACGGACATCGACAGGCTGGCCGACGTTCAGCCGGACGATGCCGCGATCTGCAAGCGTCTCGAGGAGGCGCGCACCAAGTCAGGGCAACTCATCGAAGTCGCGCAGCAACGCGCGACGCATGCGCTGGCCCGGATCGACCTTGCCTTGAAGCCGGCGCTGCCGCCAGCCGTAGCCCCAGCACCACCCTTGCCTCCTGCTGCCACGCAAACAACGGCGGCCGAGACACATGCGCGACCCGCCGCCGCGCCGCCTCGTCCAAAGGCTGCCGCCGCGCCAGCGTGGGATACCAAAACTCTGGATGCGCGGACGGTGCGCGATGTCGCTCCTGCGCCGGCCGTCATGGAGGCCCTGCCGCCACCGCCGGATCCCGGTGCGCTCGGCTATTCGCCCGACGAGATCAATGCCGCCGGGCGCGGGGTGTTCGGCTCGATCTCCGCCGGCCTTGCCAGCGTCATCGACTTCGCCTTCCAGAAGTACGGCCGTCCGACCGGCTATATTATTGGCGACGAAGGGGGCGGTGCTTTCTTTGCGGGGCTACGCTACGGGCAGGGCCGCCTCGTCACCAAATCGCAAGGCGAGCGCCGCGTGTACTGGCAGGGTCCTTCCGCTGGTTTCGATTTCGGCGTGGCCGGCTCGCAGGTGATGTTTCTCGTCTACAGCATCGATGATCACGACCAGCTCTACCAGCGTTTCACCGGTGTGGATGGCTCGGCTTATCTCGTCGGCGGGGTCGGCATCACTTTCATGAAGCGCGGCAAGGTGATCCTCGCGCCGATCCGGACCGGGCTCGGGTTCCGGGTAGGTGCAAATCTCGGCTATCTGAAATTTACGTCGAGCCCGAGCCTCAATCCGTTCTGAGGCATGGAGACTTCACCACGGGAGCAACGCGATGCCGTAGCCCGGTGCGAGAAACACGCCGGCCCAAATCAGGGACGAGATCACGCTAGCCAAAAGGAAAAGAAGCCAGGGCATGTCCATCATGCCTGCTACGACGGGGACGAATGGCCGTAATGCGCCGACGAACTTGCCGACGATGATGCTCCAGAAGCCGTAACGCTCGAATATCGTGCGGGCTTTGGGCAACAGGCCGGGCATCCGCGTGAACGGCCAGATGCGCGCGACCTCGTCCTTGAAATAGCGGCCGGCCAGATAGGAGATGACGTCGCCAATGCAAGCGCCGCATGCGCCGGCTAGCCAGACCTGGACGAAGCTGCCCCCGGCCGCGCTGTGGAGGCCGCCTATGCCGAGGAATAGAATGGTGGAAGGCACGAACAGGGATACGAAGGCGATGCTTTCCGCCAGTCCGAGCGCAAACACGATGTACGGGGTCCAAGCCACGTGGTCGCGTACGAAGGCAAGTGAGCCCTCCCAAACCGGCTGCAACCAGTGTGTCATGAATCTGGCCTAGGAGGAGGGTGGCTGGCGCCGAGTTTCAGGTTGCACCAATGGGCTCGCTTCAATAAACGGACGATAGCGATAGTGCGACCAGAATTCAGTGCCGTGTCCACAGATCACAGGCATTCACTCTCCTGCGATCCGTGTCCTCCGGGGTATCGGCTACCCCGGCCGATTTGCTGCTGCATGGTTCGTCCAAGGCGAAACGGCGGCGACGCCTCGGGAGGGGAGACGCGGGAGTGAGTTTTGCTTCGCCTCGTGCCAAGTGGTTACCTTTCGGGTAGTACCACGCTGGCCGGTCGCACTCTGACGGAGAACGTCCCTGATATGACCCCCACGCTCGAGCCCATGATGAAAACCCGCGCCGAGATCGGCAAATTCCAGCGGCTCAAACAGGCCGTGCATCGACATAGGGCGATCAGCGGGCTTGGCCTCCAGGAGCGGTTGTTCACGCTGGTGTTCTCCGGGCTCGTCTATCCGCAGATCTGGGAAGACCCGGTCGTGGATCTGGAAGCACTGCAGTTGCAGCCGGGCAATCATCTGGTCGGCATCGCGTCGGGCGGTTGCAACGTGCTCAGCTACCTCGTGGCGGCGCCGGTTCGCGTCACGGCCATCGATCTCAATCCCGCACACATCGCGCTGAACAAGCTGAAGCGCGCCGCCGTCGAGCACCTCCCGGACTATCAGTCCTTTCACCGGTTTTTCGCTGAAGCCGACGCGAAGGTGAACGTCGACGCCTACCGGCAATGGATCCGGCCTCACTTGGACGAGACGTCGCGGAAATAC
>CANJPN010000629.1 GCA_947475855.1 Bradyrhizobiaceae bacterium | reverse complement strand
TGCGGTATCCAACCCGCGAATCAGAGCTTGCAAACCGACGTCTTCGGCTCCGCCTCCTCTTCTGCACGATCCTGCACTACAATGATCGAACGCGTTTGCGGCACGGTTGCCAAGCCGCGCCCGCACCGCTTGACATGGGACATCAGAACCTACGGTCAGTGCTTGATCTCGCGGGACGAATTCAAGAGTGCGTGGAGGTTGCGGGCGAAGTCGACGGCGCTCGCGGTGTCCATGTCCATCGCGCGGCTGACGTATTCTTTCACGCCCTCGGTTGCGATCGGCGGGGCTTTCAGGATAGCGGCGCAGACTTCCTCGACTTTGGCGGCGAGTTGGGCAGTGGGAACGACTTCGCTGACGAGGCCGAACGTCAATGCGCGCTCGGCGCCGATGGTGGCGGTGGTATGCACGAGATACGTGATCGCTTTCCTCGGTACGCGATCGATCAGCGCCGAGAGCACCATTCCCGGCATGATGTGGTGGCCCATCTCGGGCACCTGGAACGTCGCATTGTCGCTCGCGATTGTGATGTCGCACAATGCGGCAAGCGCGCAACCGAGGCCGAGCGCCTTGCCCTGCACGACGCCGACGATCGGAATAGGAGATTTCCGGAACGCGCCGTAGCAGGTGAACACGGTATCGAACTCGCGGCGGCGGTCGAGGGCCTGTGCGTCTGCGGCGGGAGGCTTCACGCCGGCACGGCCGATGCAGAACTCGGAGCCTGCACCCGAGAAAAGCACGATGCGCGAGGTCTTCGGTGCGTCATTGATGATACCGGTGAGTTCGACGACCATGTCGTCGGTCATACCGTTGCCGTCCGCGCCGCGGTTCAATGTGACACGGAGAATGGCGCCGTCCTGGCGAACGGTGATTTCGTTGCTCATGCGGTGGCCTTTCGAAGTCGGGTTGATGCTGCCGGGGACTATAGCGGTGTGAAGGACAGGGAGCACCAGGGAGGGTGTGACGCCGAGGCGGAATACGCTGCGCTATTCCGCCCTACATGGGCGCACGGCCCTTACCAGGCTCGCTACTGCGGTGCGATGACCTGCTCGAAAATGGTTTTGATGCCAGGCAGCATCTCCGGCGGGAAGTCCATGGCTTTGGCGACGAGGCGTTGAATTTCGACACCACTGGCTGGATCGAACCGCATCCCGCGCTTCGCCATCTCAGCTTTCATCGTCGGGTCGGCGAGCATGCCGTCGAAGGCGGCACGCCATGCAGCGACGCGGTCGGCAGGCACGCCCTTTGCGAGTGCGAACGAGCGGCCCAGTTCTGCGCCGACGGTGTAAATCGCCAAGAATGCATTGTCGGTTGGATTGCGGCCGAAGCTGCCGATCAACGGGTGTCCGGCGATCTCCTGCAGCGAGCGCCCGGCATAGGCGAAGATAACCTTGATGCGCCCTGCCTTGTAGGCTTCCATGTGCCGCTCGACGACATGCTCCCAGTTGAGCATCACGGCATCGATTTCCGAACGCTCCCATGCGAGCTGGCTGTCAGGCAGGCCCTTGTAGCCGGACACGACATTGAACTTCGTGCCGGCCATCAAGTTGAGAATCCGCCAGCTCATTACGGTCGGGTTCGTCGTGCCGCTGCCGCCGCTGCTCACGCTGCGCTTCTTGGCGTCTTCGACCGATGTGATACCGGACTTCTCCGAGGCGACGCCGAGCTGTACGAGTTCCATCAGGCGTCCGAGCCACTCGAAGCCGGCAACTTCGTATTTCGCCTGCGGATTGAGCAGTGCGTCCTGTACGAAGTTGATCGCGGGGATGATGACGACGGTGCCGTCCTTCGGTGCGATATTGTAGACGTGATTGAGTGCGACAATTCCGCCGGCACCTTGCATCACCTGGACAATGACGTTGGGGTTTCCAGGTAGATGACTGCGCAGGTGCTGGGCTGCGAACTGTGCGTATTGGCCATAAGTGCCGGCGATGTCGAACGGCACGATGATGCGAACGGTCTTGCCGGCGAAGAATTCAGCCGGCGATTGGGCCGACGCTGGCTGCGCGAATATGCCCATCAGCGCCAACAGCAGCCCAGCCAATCTGGCACGCACAGGCAATTCCCTGAGGTCGGGGCGCTCCATGCGCCGTGGCTTGAACAAGGATAGCGGTAGGGGGAGTACGGTCATGAGAATCTCAGCAATTTGCCCTCGATCTGGATCATCACGGAATCCAGGTTGTGGAGGATCTCGTCCGTGCGCGCGCACTCCTCCTCGATGCGGGGCAAGTCCATCTTGGCGGTTGCCGTGCCATATGCACCGGCGACACTCGCCATGCGCGACACGGTCGTGCGTACGCTGTGGAAGAAGCCTGTCTTGATGTTTTTCTTGCCGCGGCCGGCACCTGACAGGCGCTCGGCGTCCTTCTTCTGCCGGAGGAGCCCGCGCTTGATGTGCGCGAATTCCTTCTTCTTCTGGCGGATCTCCTTGATGGCGATCTTGGCCTCGGTCGCAGAGTTCACTGACGCTGATATGTTGGTGCCGTCGATCTTTACGAAGCGTGTCTCAGACAGCTGCATGGTGCGCTCGGCTATGCGGAATGGGTTGGCGTGGTTTTAGCACGGATCGCGCCAATCGGCAGTGCCAGAAAACAGGTCGACCCGGAAGGCTGGTGCCTCCGGGCCGAAATGTAGTTCAGGTCGGTGATGGCAGTGCAGCGAGACCTATTTCTTGACCAAGGCGTCCCGGATTTCCTTGAGATAGACCTCGGTCGGGGGCGGCGGCGGCGGTGCAGCCGCGGGCGCTGCGCTGGCGGTCTTCTTCATCAGGTTGTTCATCGCCTTTACGAGCAGGAAGATTGCGAACGCGGTGATCAGGAACTTTACGATCGCATTGAGGAAGATGCCGTATTTGATGTCGACGGTCGTTTTCGTAGGCGTCGGAAGCTGGATCGCGAGGCTCGAGAAGTCGACGCCGGCCATGAGATAGCCTAGCGGCGGCATGATGATGTTGTCGACCAGCGTCGATACGATCGGGGCGAATGCTGCGCCCATGATGACGCCAACCGCCATGTCGAGCACGTTGCCCTTCATGGCGAAATCTTTGAATTCCTGGACGATGCTCATTGTCGGATGTTCCTATCCCCTGATGCAGCTCGATTGACTGCACGTTCCTCGCGATGCGGGTGACCGCAATACATGTGGTCCGCAAACATGGCTACCCACGTCATGCGCTAGGGGAGCTTATGTTGGAATCAGTACAAGTATCAATCGCAATGAACCGCAGGAGCTCTGAACCCGGTTCAGCGGATTGCCGCGGTCTTGTTGCGCTGCTGCGGGCGGCTCGCCTGCTCCAGCCCATCACCGATTGCATCGGCGACGAGATTGCCGAGGCACCGGTAGGAGAGGTCGTTCAGGTGGAACAAGTCGGGGGCCAAAAGCTGCGAAGCCGTGAACTGCCGGCTGTCGAGCAGGTGTTTCATGAAGGCGTGCCGCTTGAGAACCGGGACGGATTTCTCCTGGGCCACAGACCACATGGTGTGGAGATAGTTCCTGTAACCCTCGACCCGCTCGGATCGGGGGTAATACTGGAGGTCGAGCAAAATGACATCGGCGCCGGAATTTCGGATGGCGTCGATGCCTTGGG
>CANJPN010000628.1 GCA_947475855.1 Bradyrhizobiaceae bacterium | reverse complement strand
GCCCTCAAGGACAAGCCCCCGAGGGGCGCGCAAGTGCGCGTCCTTGACCGCCGCCCGCCCCGTCGGCGTATCGCTCTGCCATCAGGATCAAGCAGCCCTCCGACCACTCAGCAGCCCTGAACGCACCCACTCAGTCCGTCGAGGACCCGCAAGCTCGAACGTTTCACCAACCAGCAATTCCCACGCGCGTTGGCCGTCCTCAGCCTCGCTGACGCTATCCGCATGGCCATCGAGATTCGAGCAGACGAGCGAACGGAAAACCGCATCATCGTCAGCGACAAGAACTCGGACCGGCTTCATGCGAATATCGCGCTGAAGTAGTTGCATCGAAAATTACCTGATACCTGGCACGACTACTGATCGATATTCAGTAAAAGACGGAAATTAATTTCGTGTGAGGATAATCGGTAAACGAAAGGCGCGAGCCGCACGTTAACTCGATGCGAATTAACCGCTCTTATAATGGTAGTGGTACTGACCAAATTCGGGACATGGATTTCCATTTATGAAAGGACGCTTCTCCTCGATCCGGGCCAAGCTTAGCCTGGCGGTGCTCGCAGGAGTCGTATCCGCTGTGATCCTATCAAGCTTCACGGCAGCATGGCGCGAAACAAGTCGGCGCATCAACTACGCGGAAAGCGAACTCAACGCGATCGGTGAAGCGCTCACCGTCACACTTTCGTCGCCGCTGTCACAAGACGATCGACCAGGTGTTACGCGCGCCCTGCGCGCGGTCGGGCGGATGCCGAGCATCCGGTACGCCAAGGTGGTCGACGCGCGTGACCAACTCATCGCGCAGTTCGGCATTGGCGTCGTGCTGAAGTCGAATTCACCCGCAGCCGATCGGCTGTCGGACATGAGCTTCGCCGATGTGCTGCGGTTGAATGATCACGCGTTCTCGGTTCCGGTCGTTTCCGGAGGGGTCGGTGTTGGCCGCCTCGATCTCGTTGCTGATGTCTCCTGGCTCGGCCGGGAGTTCTGGTCCGCGATCAAATCATCTTTATGGTCGGCATTGGTCGCCGCTGGTCTCGGCCTCCTCATCTCGATGCCGATGCTGGCTTTGGTGACGCAGCCTCTGCGTTCCTTGACGGCGGCGATGCAGCGGGTGCGCCACACCGCGGATTTCAGTCGCGTTCCTCATCCAGGGACCCGTGACGAGACGGGTTTGTTGGTGGAATCGTTCAACGACATGCTCGACGAGATCCAGACGCGCGACGCGAAACTCGAAAGCCATCGCGCTGGTCTGGAGCAGGCTGTACTCGATCGCACCGCGGAGCTGGAGGTTGCCAGGCAATCGGCTGAAGCTGCCAATGCCGCTAAAACAGACTTCCTTGCAGCAATGAGCCATGAGATCCGCACGCCGATGCATGGGATGCTCGTGACGACGGAATTATTGCAAACGACGGCGCTCGACGCACGCCAAAGGCGCTTTGCAGAGATGATCTCGAAGTCGGGGCAGAGCCTGCTCGCAATCGTCAACGACATTCTCGATCTGTCCAAGATCGAGGCCGGGCGGATGGAGCTCGAATCGATCGCGCTGCAACCGGGAGCCATCGCGGACGACGTGGTGCAACTGTTCGGCGCTCGCGCCGAGGCGAAGGGCATCAGCCTCGAGATGCGCCGAGCCGCCGACGCCCCCGAATGGATTTCGGGCGACCCCGTTCGGTTGAACCAAATTGTGTCCAACCTTGTAAGCAACGCAATAAAATTCACAGCTCAGGGGCATGTCAGGATCGAAATCTCGGTTGCACCGAACGGTGAAGTGGACGCCGGGAATTTGAGGCTGACGGTCATCGACACCGGGATCGGCGTCGAACCAGACAACTTGGAACGTATCTTCGAGGCATTCGTGCAAGCAAGCCAGGAGACGTCGCGGCGCTTCGGTGGCACAGGCATCGGCTTGGCCATCTGCCGGCGGCTCGCCATGGCGATGGGTGGAACCCTGACGGCCGAAAGCCGTGTCGGCGAAGGTTCCCGGTTCACGTGTTCGATACCAATCGTCGCTGTCGATGCGCCTGTATGTGCGCCATCACCCGGAGATATGGCGGCAGCTCCTTCCTGCAAGGGCATGCGCGTTCTCGCTGCCGACGACAACCCGGTAAACCGCGCAGTCCTCGCTGCGAGCCTTGAACGGATGGGCATCGAAGTCGTGAGCGTCGTGGATGGCGCCGAAGCGGTCGATGCTTTCAAGTCAGGCCAGTTCGATCTCGTGTTCATGGACTGCAGCATGCCGGTTATGGACGGCTACACGGCAGCTCGCAACATCCGCGCCTTCGAAGCCAAGCAGGGCAAGTCGCTGCCGGCTACACCGATCGTGGCGCTTACCGCGCACGTCATTGGACAGGGTGCCTCGGAGTGGCAGGGCGCTGGCATGTCGGACTACCTCACCAAGCCGTTCTCGCTGACAGGCCTCACCGAGGTCGTACTTCGTTGGCGGAAGACACCCAGCGCAGAAAAGGTAGCGGGAAACATCATGCAACAGGTTCAGGAAGCATCTTCGCCAGTCGCTCTTCCTGCGGACGTACTCAACCTGGATACGCTCGACCAGATCGCGCGGCTGGATCGCGACGGGAAGCTCGTGCCTCGGCTCGTCAACCTTTATCGGGAACAAGGCAGCGTGCTTGGGCCCAAACTCATTGCTATGCTCGAGCAAGGCGACATGGCGGAGATCAGGCAGGTAGCGCACGCATTGAAGTCGATGAGCCTCTCGATCGGCGCGCAGGCCGTTTCCGATATCGTATCTGATTTGGAAACAAGAGCCAGCCTTGGCGGGGAGATCGACGCGACACATGTCGGGCCATTATTCTCCCGGGCATTCGAGGCAACGCTGATCGCGCTCGATGACGCGGTGAAAGGCAAGCATTCCAGCGCGAGGGTTGAAGCGTCAGCGTAGCACCCAGCGCATATTAGTCTCCAGCACCAGCGTCGCGCATCAAAGGGGCGAGTTCCCTTTCAATCGCTACAACAGCTTCGCCAGCCCCCTCCTCCAGCGGACCTTTTGCAATTCCCGCCATCACATCTTCACCTGCGAGCCAGCGGAGCTCTGTATCATCCCGCTCCAAGGCCCGGGCGAGTGCAGCGGACAGTTCGTAACTGGCCATATCGAGCCCCGCAAGGCGAAGAGCGGCCGAGAGCGGCACGCGGCTATTGCGGGCGTGCGCCAGGTAGACACTCGATACTTTCATTTCGCCGCCGTAGCCGCGCCCTTCAAACTCGTCCAGACAGCCCGCAAGGTCGAGCGACGTGGTCTGGCGGCAAACCGCCGGCCGTTCGCGATAGAACGAACACTGGCTATCGACAAGGAGCGGACACGGGAGCTTAGCGCCGAAGCGTTCGGTACGGCTCAGTCCTGCGGTTATTTTCGTTCGCCCTACTATCCGCGCTATGAGATCGGGTTTGGCCCGTGCCGCGCTTCGGACGCCGGCAGCCAGTAGCAGGACTTCCGGCACGGTCGCACCGACCCAGTTGTGACAGCAGTGGCCGCAGCCTTTCGCACATGCGAGCTTGGCTGTCCCGGGTGACTTGCGGGTGGAAACTTCGTTCAGCCCATGGATGAGGCCGGCCGCAGCAACGGCGCGGTGAGGATCATTGCGATTGCG
>CANJPN010000627.1 GCA_947475855.1 Bradyrhizobiaceae bacterium | reverse complement strand
TGCTGGCGTGGCTCAGAGAGCTTTGGCGCGTCCTGCTTGCGACCCTCGCCTTGATGCGTCTCGCCGGCCCCCCACCAGCGACGCCTGCATTGACTGCAACCTGATCGCCCCAAACTTCACGGCCGACTTTCTATTCTGCCTGGACGGGGAAGGCGGGCAACGGCTGCAGGCCCTGCGAGCGCAAGCCGATCGCCTTGAAGCGACCGCCCATGCCGGTGGGCGAAATGAGCCGGGCGACGCCGATTTCGAGGCTGCCGGCCGAAGCGGGGTTGGTGGCCATCAGCTTCGAGGCGCGCTCGACAATTCCCAGCGCCCCTAAAAATTCAGCCTGAGTGACGGGACCGTCAACCGCTAAGCCCAGAGAGCGTGCGCGAGCTGCAATGTCGTGGAAATCGACTTGGGCGGTCAAGTCCGCCTCGCCTGGCGACGTCAAAGGGTGCTCGAAGCGATGGTCGCGAACCGCCTGCAGCGTGTCGCCGAACGTTGAACGCAGGTGGCCGTAGTCGAGCAGAAGCGATGCGACAGGGGCTTGGCTGGCGCGCTGTGCGATATCTTCCAGGACAGTGGGGGAGCGGCGGAATTCATGGATCGCGCCCGTCGCCGGCACCACCTGGTTCGTTGATGCGGGATCAGAAATCACCGGATCTCGGCACGGCGTTCCGATACCGAAAACCAAGCGGCCAGCCGCGTCGAGCGTCACTTGCTGCTCACGCCAGCCATCGGCCGCAAGCACGTGATGGCCGACGGGGATGGTATCCAGGAACTCATTGCCGATAATGATCGTAGGAGTTGGTGCTGGGTGTCGCAGTTCGAGGCGCTCGGTCCAGGCGAGCGGCACTCCAGCCTTCCCGAGCGCCTGCCGCTGGCTCTCGATCAAAACTTCGTTGGTCTCGACAAGTTCGACTTCGACGGCTGCGAGAAATGCCGGCAAGACGCGCGCGGCGCGCAGCGCGTCCGCCATCAGGGTGCCGCGGCCCGGGCCGAGTTCCGTGAGTATGATGCGCTCAGGCGATCCCATCTGCTGCCAGACGACGGCCGACCACAGGCCGATCAGCTCTCCGAAGATCTGGCTGATCTCGGGCGCGGTGATGAAATCGCCCCCCGCGCCGATGGCGGGCCGCTTCACGTAGTACCCGTGCTCGGGATCGTAGAGGCAGGCGTGCATGTAGTCTTCGACGGAGACCGCACCGTCGCGCGCGATACGATGTTTCAGCTTCAGCGCCAAGGGTGTGTCGCGGCGCGCTTCAGGATCGTAGCTCATGATGCGCTACAAGCCCCGTCGCGATCAGGCGGCACGGGTGGCAAGCTGCCGCCCATACCAGATGAACCAAAACCCCAGCAGGATCATCGGCACCGAATAGATCATACCTGCCGTGAAAGGTCCGATATTGAGGGCGTGGCCGAAGTGCGGCGAGCGAAAGATCTCGCAAAACGAGCGCGCAAGCCCATAGCCGACGAGGAACAAGCCGGTGGCGATGCCCGGTGTCTGCAGCGCCCCCCGATGATGCGTCATGAAACGAATAAAGAGGAACAGCGCGAGTCCTTCTAGAGCCGCCTCGTAGAGTTGGCTCGGATGCCGGGGCGTCGGCTCCAACGACGGATAGAACAGGCGCGCTTCGGGAAACACCATCCCCCAGGGCGCCTCGGTTGGGCGGCCCCAAAGCTCGCCGTTGATGAAGTTCGCCATGCGGCCAAAGAACAGGCCAAGAGGCACCGAGGCTGCGCACAGATCCATGGAGCTGAGCGTCGACACCTTATATGAGCGCGAGAACAGCCAAATCGCCAGTCCGCAGCCGAGCAGCGCGCCGTGGAAGGCCATGCCGCCCTTCCAGACCATCGGGATCTCGGTCGGGTGGGATAAATAGTGACCGGGCTCGTAAAAGAAAACGAAGCCTAGCCTTCCGCCGAGAACGACGCCGGCCGTTATGAAGAGCAGCAGATCATCAGTGCGGTTGACATCGAAGGGTGCGGCCCCGCGCGGCCACAAGGCGGCCTCGGACAGAAGACGACGGATATAGAGCCAGCCGAGAATGAGACCCGCCATGTAGGCGAGGCCGTACCACTTGACCATGAACGGGCCGATCTCGATGGCAACGGGATTGAAATCGGGGAAGGTCATGGCGAGCATGGTCATGTGCACATCCGGCGGAAACGGTCAGCTCCAGCATCGGCCAGCCCGATGCTCATGCCTGTCTAAACCTTAACCGGGCGGCCGCAAGTGCGTCGTCTCGCCATCGGCGGTCAAGGCTTCCGCAAACATTCCGTCAAACACTCGCGGGGTGATAGAGACGTGCATGAGGTGCTGTGTCCCGGACCGCTTGAACCGGTGGGCGGACAGCCCCATACACAGTGCCTGAAGTCTATGCGGAACCTGACGCCCTCGAGGAAATGCCATGACACAGACGAACAATCGTATCCTCGACGACCTTGCGAAGCTGATGACGGATGCCGCCGGCGCTGCCCAAGGCGTGCGCCGCGAAGTGCAAGGCGTAATGAAGTCCCAGGTCGAGAAAATGCTCGCGGATGTCGATGTCGTCCGTCGAGAGGAATTCGAGGCCGTGAAGGCGATGGCGGAAAAGGCCCGTGCAGAAAACGAGCGCTTGGCTGCCCGTCTGGCCGAGATGGAGGCGAGGCTCGCCGGGAAGGCCTAATTACGACGGCCGCTGCGCGCATCCCGCTTATCCACACGGCTGCCCCCGGATATCCACAGGAGGGCCGATTTGCTGCACGCTTTTCGGTTTTCCCTAGCGCCGTCACTTTCGTGTTGGACAACCAGTCAGTGGTCCTTGCCGGGGGTCGGCGCATCTGTTTTCGTCCCCTGCATCGACGATTGATTTGGGTCGTGAAGTTCTTGCTCCTGCGAGCTTATCGCGCACGGCAAACTGAACACCTGAGAACCCAACCGGGGAACGCGAATGGCGACTGCCGAACTCGGAATCGAGCGTATTACTAATCCCATCGATCTGATGGAACGGACGGCGAGCGACCACGATTGGGCCTGCGATCGGGGCAGCGACGACGAGCTGACCATGGTCGTCGCGGGAACATGGACCGACTATCACGTGTCGATCAACTGGCGCGAAGATCTGGAGTCGCTGCACATGGCGTGCGCCTTCGACTTCAAAGTGCCAGATGCGCGATTGAACGAAATCTATCGGCTGATCGCGCAAATCAACGAGCAGCTTTGGCTCGGACACTTCGACCTGTGGGCCCAAGAAGGCCTGATCATGTTCCGGCATTCGCTGATGCTCAACGGCTCGGTGGTCACGCCGCGGCAATGCGAGGCGCTGCTCAAGGCCGCGCTCGAGGCTTGCGAGCGTTATTATCAGGCGTTCCAGTTCGTCGTGTGGGCGGGCAAGGAAAGCCGCGAGGCTCTGGTATCCACGATGTTCCAGACCGAAGGTCAGGCTTAGCCTATCAGGGCAGCGCAGTGGGGCCGAGACCCATTCGGGTCCTCGGCCCTGGATGCGTAAGTGGGTACTGAGCGTATGCCGCAATGTCCGGCTTACACGTTCGCCCCATAGGCCGCTGCGATTTTGATCGCTGTGATGTAGATTGTCCCCTCAACGAAAGGGGATGCCTCATGAAGATTGAACTCGATGGTCCGCTTC
>CANJPN010000626.1 GCA_947475855.1 Bradyrhizobiaceae bacterium | reverse complement strand
CCGCGTCCGTCAGGCCATCCACACTGCCGCCGGCAACAAGCCAAACAACGACCGCGCCTAAGCACGACGGGAGGACACACACATGACTGCTATTGCAAAGACTGGCATGACGAACAGCAGCAAATTCTCGCGGCGCGGGTTCCTCGTCGGGACCGCTGCAGCCGGCGGAGGATTGGCGATCGGGTTCGACGGAACCGCTATCGCGCAAAAGGCAGGCGAGAGCGCGGCAGCCGGAAATGGCATGGGCATCTGGGTGATCATCAAGCCCAACGACGATGTCGTCGCCCGCATCACGCGCTCCGAAATGGGCCAAGGCACGGTTACTGGACTGATACAGCTCGTCGCCGAGGAACTCGAAGCCGACTGGAAGAAGATGAAGTGGGAGTACATCACTCCCGGCGAGAGCCACGCCAAGAAGGCACAATGGGGCGACTTCGTCACCACCGGCAGTCGCGGCATCCGCGATGCGCAAGACAGGGTCCGTCGTGGCGGCGCTGTCGCGCTCGCCATGCTGAAGCAGGCCGCCGCCAACGAATGGAAAGTTCCAGTCGGCGAGATCAAGGCCGACAAGGGCGTGCTGTCCCACGCTTCGGGTAAGCGCACCACCTACGGCAAGGTTGCTGCGGCAGCCGCCAAGCTGCCCGTGCCCGATGCCAAGACCGTCACTCTCAAGGATCCCAAGACCTGGACGATCGCGGGCAAGCCGCTGCCGCGCGTAGACACGGCCGACAAGCTGACCGGCAAGCAGCTCTACACGACCGACATCAAGCTGCCGGGCATGTTGAATGCCGCCATCATCGATGCACCGGTGTTCAAGACCAAGGTCAAGAGCTTCGACGACAGCAAGGCCAAGGACATGTCTGGCGTCAAGAAGGTCGTAAAGGTCGGCGACACGGGCGTCGCTGTCATCGCCGATACGTGGTGGCACGCAAAGAAGGCCCTCGACGCCGTCAAGATCGTCTATGAGGACACGCCGAACGCCAAGCTGCAACAGGCCGACGTCGTCAAGGGCTTGCAAGATGGCCTGACGAGTTCGACCGGCGTGTTCGTCGGGAACAAGCAAGGCGACTTCGCCAAGGCGATGGAAGGCGCTGCCAAGAAGGTCGAGTTCACCTACGCGACGCAGTACGTGAACCACGCCACCATGGAACCGATGAGCTCCATCGCGCTTTACACCCCCGACAAGTGCGAGGTGTGGTGCGGAACGCAGAACGGCCAGGCGGCACATGCCGCCGCCGCCGGAGCTGCGGGCCTGCCGCTCGACAAAGTCGAGGTCTACAAGCAACTGCTCGGCGGCGGCAAAGGCCGTCGCGCTCAGGTCGATTATGTGCAGCAGTCGGTACGGATCGCCAAGGAAGTGCCGGGCACACCGGTAAAGCTGATCTGGACCCGCGAAGAGGACATGCGCCAGGGCCGCTTCCGGCCGATCGGCGTGTGCCGCATGACGGCTGGCCTCGATGCCAACGGCGACATCCAGGCGCTGAACATCAAGCTGGCGGCGCCTTCGATCCTGACCTCGGTCCGGCCCGAGGCGCTCGGCAAGGACGGCTCGGACGCCACCGCGTTCCAGGGCTGGTTCCCCGGCGGCACGGAGAGCCCGTTCGGCTACACCGCGATCCCCAACGTCCTCGTCGAGCACGCCATGCGCAACACGCACGTGCCGGTGTCGTTCTGGCGCGGCGTGAACTGCAACCAGAACGCCGTGTTCACCGAGTGCTTCATCGAAGAAGTGGCGAAAGCCGCCGGTAAGGACCCGATCGAGTACCGCCGGAAGCTGATGGCGAAGAACCCGAAGCATCTCGGCATTTTCAACGCCGTGATCGAGAAGGCCGATGTAACGAAGCCGCTGGCCGCCGGCCGGCATCGCGGCGTCGCGGTTTTCTCCGGATACGGTAGCTATTGCGCCGCCGTCGCCGAGGTCTCCGTCAGCGATCGTGGCCGCGCCAAGGTGCATCGCCTCGTGATCGGCACCAATTGCGGCCACATCGCAAACCCCGATCAGGTGCGGGCGCAGATCGAAGGGTCGGTCGCCTATGGTCTGGGCGCATTGTTCCACCAGGAAAACACGGTCAAGGACGGTCAGATGGTTCAGACGAACTTCGACACGTTCCCGAGCCTGCTGCTCGACGAAATGCCCCATATCGAGTCGGTGCTGGCACCGACCTATGACTTCTGGGGCGGCGTCGGCGAGCCGACAATCATGGTTGCGGCGCCTGCCGTGCTGAACGCGATCTACCATGCCACCGGAAAGATGCCCCGCGAAATGCCGCTCAAGAGTCGCAATCTGCGGGCATAATTCGACGTTATACCGGCGCCGAGGGGCATCAGCCTCCCGGCGCCGTTTTTCTGAGTTCCCTCCAATCACCGCAGTGCCCCGGGGAACTCTCTGGGAACCATGCGACCAAGCGTACCTCTCGATTGACGGCCAGCGCTTAGCTTCCCATTTCCTCATCTACCGACTTCAAGCTGTGACGGAGGCTCCATAACGTGGCACAGCGCAAAAGCACCGAAGCATCCCGCCGCGATCTTGTTGCCGGCGGCCTAGCAATAGCGATCGCACCGGCACTCGGCGCCGCGCCTGCCATGGCGACGCTGGAAGAAATGAATGACGAACTCAAGAAGGTGATCGGCAAAGCGGTCCTGAATAAGGGGCGGGTCAAGGTCTCTCTGCCTGAGTTGACCGAGAACGGTAATTCGACGTCTCTCGCGATCAGCGTCGACAGTCCCATGACGGCCGCCGATCACGTGCGCGCGATCCACATCTTCTCCGAAAAGAACCCGGTGCCGTACATCGCGCGCCTCGGGATCGGCCCGAAGGCAGGAAAAGCGCAGGTCGCGACATCAATCCGCGTCTCCGACAGCCAGACAATCACGATAGTCGCCGAAATGAGTGACGGAACGTTCTGGTCGGGGCAAGGCGCGACAGAAGTAACGACGCCGGCCTGCATCGACGACAGCGACAGACCGAAATAGCGGGAGCGTGCAGGCTTGCCATTGGCCGGCATTCATTCGAATTGGGCCCTGAGCCTTTCCTTAGTCGAGAGCGACATGTCGTATCCAAGCCGCATCGTAATGCCTGCGACCGCCAAGAAGGGTCAGGCGGTCGAGATCAAGACCATCATCCAGCATCCCATGGAGACCGGTTACCGTCGTGATCATCGCGGCGCAGTAATACCGCGCGACATCATCAAAACGATCAGCGTGACCTATGGCGGGGCCGAGGTGTTCGCCGTAGAAGCTACGCAAGGGATCGCAGCAAACCCCTATTTCGCATTCCACCTTCAGGCGGATGAAACCGGCGACGTGGTGTTCATGTGGACCGACGAAAAGGGCGATGTGACGAAGGAAACGCGCAAGCTCACCGTGAAGTGAGCGTTGCAACTCGCGGTCCGTCAG
The DNA here is from genome assembly GCA_947475855.1 of Bradyrhizobiaceae bacterium. Taxonomy (GTDB): domain Bacteria; phylum Pseudomonadota; class Alphaproteobacteria; order Rhizobiales; family Hyphomicrobiaceae; genus CAMDPA01. The sequence goes on along the minus strand of CANJPN010000626.1, from coordinate 236 downwards.
TTCAATTCGGCGCGCCTTCAGCAAAGCCAGAACGGATCGTATCGCTCCATGACCGAGACCAAGCTCCAACTCGCGATTGCAGCGTGCCTGGGAGCATGCGGCGTGCTGCTGCTGGCTACCGGCAGTCACGCGGCACCGGGCAACGCCACGATCGCAGGACAGATGCTGCTGTTTCATGCGCCGGCGCTGATCGCCGCCGTACTCGCGCGAGACGCGGGGCATCTGCATCCGATGCT
>CANJPN010000625.1 GCA_947475855.1 Bradyrhizobiaceae bacterium | reverse complement strand
GCCAGTCGATTTACCCGACTCAGGCAGGCGGCAGGGCCAACGTATCGGTGTGACCGACGATGGCGCCGGTGCGTTTCACGGCGTGCCAGGCGCCGATCGTCTTGGCATCGATGCGGCCGGTCTCCTCGACGGCGCCCGCGAAGCCGGTGGCGAGGTCGGCAATCAGGCCGGCGTCATCCGGGCCGAGACGCCACGGCGTATCGGCCTCCGCGATCGAATAGCTGGCTTTGCGGAATGCGGTGGCAAGGCCCGTCGGGGCGTCAGGACCAGCGGAGGCGCCGAAGCCCTTGTCGGTCTTCTGATGTGCGATGAAGGCCTGGCGCATCGATTCGTCGGCGGGGTGCTCGGGCTGCCACGTCTGCACGCCGTTATAGGTGAGGACGGTGTAGAAGGCGGCTTGCCGGCTGGCTATCGCAGAAGCGAAGCCTTCGATGAACGGGGTGGAGCAAAGATCGAACAGTGCCGATGCGGTGACGAGATCGGCGCTTTCACCCAGCGCTGCGTCGAGGTCGCGGACGAGATCCGCCTGTCGGAAGCGCACGGCGATTTCCCGGCCTGCTTTATGCAGGATGACCCCGACGCGGCAGTCGGTCGTGCCGTCGGCCCAGGCGAGCAGGCTATCGCGCGCGGCGGTGAGAAGGCGGGCGTCGTAGTCCACGAGGGTCCAGCTTTGGCGCGGACCCAGTTGCGGGGCAAGCGCGCGCAAATTCGAGCCAGTGCCGCAGCCCAGATCGACGATGCGCTGCTCGCTCACGTTGGACAGATGCTGGACCACCTGGGCGGTCAGCTTCGCATCGCGCGAACGATGGTCGACGGGTTCGCGAAGGGCTAGCCAGTCCGGCGAGAAACCGCTCATCGTGCAAGCTCCTTGATGACCGCTGCGACGGTGCGCGCGGTGTCGTTCCAGCGTGGCAGTTGTGTGGCTGCAGCCCAGGCTGCATCGGCGATGCTGCGGCGGAGTTGGCCGTCTTCCTCGAGCACTCGACCGATGCTCCATGCGAGCGCCCGGGGGCTCGCGGGCTCTACTTTGACGGCTGCACCGTCAGGAACGGTCTCAGCGGCGGCTCCGCCCGTTGTGCAGACGATGGGCAGGCCACGGGCGAGCGCTTCGCTCAGCACCATGCCGTAGCCCTCGTAGTGGGACGCCATGACGAAAACGTCGGCGGTATCGTACAACCTGGAAAGATGTGCTTCGTCGACCGGTCCCAGGATTGTGACGCGATCAGTTAGGCCATGGCGGGCGATCTGTGCCCGCAAGGCGGTGACTGTCGCGGGGCTGCGGTCGGTCGCGCCGGCGATATCGAGGCGCCAGTCGAGCGATTTCAACGGCACGAGGGCATCGACGAGCACGTCGTACCCCTTGCGCGGGACGATGGTGCCTACGGCGAGCAGGCGGAACGGCCGGCCCCCCGAGCCCTTCGCGCGCTGGGCAGCGTCGGTGCCGGGCTCGGCGATGGTGATGCGGTCGTCGGGGACGTCGAAGTCGGTGGCGAGCGTGAGGGCCGTTGTCTTGCTCGTGACGATGACGCGCTGTGCCAGCGCTAGCGCCGCCGTCTCGAGGCGCTTCAATTCATGCGCACGATCTGGGGGTGTGCCTTCTTCAAGGCACAGCGGGTGATGGACGAGCGCGACGATGCGGCGATTGAAAGTGGCTAGGAGGTCCTTTGGCATCGCGCCGTAGGCGAGGCCGTCGATCAGCAGGATGTCGTCTGGTCTGGTGGTGGCTATCAGGCGGCGTGTTTCTTCGAGATCTGCCGGAGACGGAGATGGATATGTGTCGGGCAGGGCCATGTGCGTTGCTTCGATGCCGTGGTCGGCAAACAGCGCCAGCACGCGACGATCATAGGCATAGCCGCCGGTTGGCAGCCCGATGTCACCGGGTATCACGAAGATCGCGCGCGTCATGAATTCGCAGTGCCCCCGATGCGTCGCTTCCAGCGCAATAGCGCTACCCCGGCCCAGATCGCCTCTACCACGCCAAACGGCCATGCGCCTTGGAGAAAGCCATATCCAGAGGCGAGGGCGCATGAAGCGGCGAAGCCTAGCACCATCCAGTGACTACGGTCCTCTAAGGCGTAGAACACAAGCATGGCGCTGACCGCAGCGAGGCCATACAGCGTGAGCGCGTCGAGCGCCATGGTGGGGCGCTGTCCCTGGGGCGCCCGTCAGACCGGCCCTTCGAACCAGGCGCGGGCGAGATCGGTCTCGTGCAGCGTGACCTTGATTTTGGAGAGTCCTTTCCCGTCCTCGCCGAGTGCGCCGTTGCGGGCGGCCTTCGAGATCGCCTCGAATACGTAGTGGCACAGGAATTCGGTGGTCGTGAGCTTGCCCTTGAACTGCGGCAGTTCGTCGAGATTCTTGTATTTCAATGACTTGAGAGTTTCCCCGAGCACGTCGAGCGCAGCCCCGATATCGACGACGACGTTCTGCTTGGTCAGCTTCTCCCGGAAGAAGGCGACATCCACGACGAACGTCGCACCGTGCATTCCCTGTGCGGGCCCGAAGAACGGATCGGGGAGCGAGTGGCCGATCATGATGCGATCACGAACTTCGACGGCGAACATGGGAAATCTCCGGGAGGGATATGCCTGCAGATGGGCAAAAAAGCATCGCGGCCGTCTTCGCGGCAAATTGGGGTGGCGTCAAGGCGCAAGGCGTGCGGCTTGAGACGACGATTTGTTCAATCAGGCGAGGTGGGCGCGTTGTTCAGCTGCGGGGTGAGCGGTGTCGAGAATGACTTCGGCAGCCTTCCGCGCAGTCGCGGCAACGCCTTTTGCGCCGAGCACCTGGGCAAACGCGACCGCCCCCTCGTGAAGCATCACGAATTGCCGCGCAACGGTCTTGGGATCGGGGATTTTTGCCGCGCGTGTCAGCTCCTCGAAGAACGCCAGATAGAGCCGCTTGTGCATCTGCACCTGCTGCAGGACGATGTTGGGGTCGTCGCCGAACTCGCTGGCTGCAGCCATGAACGGGCATCCCGCGAAGGACTGATCCTCGAGCCAGATCTCTAGTTGTCCGAATGTGGCGAGCAGGCGCTCGCGCGGGTCGGCCGAGGCGTTCTCCACGAAGGTGCGCATTTCCTCGCGGGCGGCTTCGTCGATCTTGGCCAGCGCGGCGACGATCAGGTCGTCCTTCGTGTTGAAGTGACGATAGAGCGTCGCCTTCGAGATGCCCGTCGCCTCCATGATCCGGTCCACGCCGGTCGCGTGGTAGCCGTGCCTGTTGAACAGGTCGATGGCGACATCGATCAGGTGTTCTCGCTTGTCGGCGCGGGACATTCCAGGCTCCATGTAAACCGATCGGTTCTCTTATCTAGTGGAGCCGCATCTTTTCATCAATCCCTTTATAAACGCAATCTTCACGCGATCTTCTCGCACTCGTGATCGAGCGTGATTTGATAATCGAAACCGATCAGTTCATACATAGCTTCACGAGCGGCACGGACGACAGCCGGCGCCGCCGCCGAGATGAAGCTCACTTCCGACACAACCCAGGAGATCACCATGAAGACCGTTCTCGCAGCCCTCGCCGTGACCCTCGCCATCGCTTCGACGGCGATCCCGGCTTCCGCGAACTACGTGGCGCCAGACGCAAGCTGGCAGACCAAGGCCCTCGCCGGCTCCGGCTACTGAACGCAG
>CANJPN010000624.1 GCA_947475855.1 Bradyrhizobiaceae bacterium | reverse complement strand
TAGACGGACCGAAGAAGCTTCGCGCACGCCATTTCGGGACGCCTTCAGGCATTCGTCAGCCAGTAGACGGTTTCGCTTCTGGCCAGCCAGCGTCAACGATCCCCTATGGATCAGATATCGATAGAGCGTTGCCTCGACGCAGACATTGACAGGCTTGGTCATAAGTACCCGCAGCAGATAGTCGCGGTCCGACACTAGCCGATAGCGCTCGTCGAAAAAGCCAACCCGTTGCAGAAGGTCTCGGCTCAAATATCTTCCATTGGTAATGGGTATCCCCGGACCGATATCCTGTTCGCGCAATGCGAGAATCTGAGCCGCATCAATGGTCAATGCTTGTGCAACGCCGGCGTCGTCTATCTCAAGCAACTCGACTGCGCCCGATACCAAGTCAGCGTGGGGTGTCGCCGCGAAGGCTTCGCGTACTCTGGCGAATGCCCCGATGGGGATCTCGTCGTCGGAATTGAGAATGCAGATCACATCGCCGCTGGCACATCTGATGCCTTTGTTCCAGGCTTCATAGAGGCCGCTGTCTGTTTCACTCTTCACTAACAGATGGGGATAGCGTTTGAGCATCTCCATCGTGCCGTCGGTGGATCGGCCGTCGATAACAATATGTTCGACGTCGTCGAGGCCCTGTTCAATCACGCTCTGAATAGCTCGCTCCAGATGAGAACAGCGATTGAGAGTCGCAGTAACGACAGAAAGGCGGACGGACATTTTGACTTCTCCAGACCCGCTTGCGACGTTGAGATTTGACAGCAACGTCAGCCATCGCATGCCTGGGCTATTCGATTATTGGTCCACGGTCAATGTTGGCGAAGTCGCCCAACCCGGCGCTCCGAAAGCATCCTATATCACCGTCCGTAGCCAGTCGCGTGGGTGCTTCACTTACCTTCCATCGAGCATTGACCGCGCGCGCGTGGTTTTCTTGGAGCGCACTGGCCGCAGAACGATGAGCTATGCCCGGACGCTGCTGCCATTCGGAGGTCAACATCAAGCAATTCTCGTAGGCCGTCATTGGTCGCGAGTTCGGCAGCACTCTGGGAGTTGGCGCCGCAGCATTGTGGCACATGCCGGTTCCGCCCGACGGCTGTCGACCGAAGTGCATGAAATGCAAGTGGATGAAAGCCGACTGCGGCAAGCATAGGAAAGCGAGATCAACGATACGAGATCGAGTCGCAAAGGCGACGCCGCCTCAGGTGTACCCCTCGAGCACCGGTCACAACTCGAGGGAGCAAACTGGGCAATCTGTCGAAAAAATCTATGCGGCCACTTGCTCGGTATGGTAAATCGAAGACTGTCGTATGGACAAAGGCATCAGCGCGAATGCATCGGTTTTCAAAGGCAGTCCGTCTCCTCTGCATCTACACGACAATTGTCGGCTCGCTCTCAATCTCTGGTTGCTCCGATCTTCCCTATTTGATTGGACTTGAGCCTACCGGCTTGCGTTCGGATGGCAGTTACACTCCATTCGCTGCCGAGAGATCCTATGATTGTGTGGAGCTAAGAGCTCAAATCGCAGGTGAGGAGAAGGCGCTGGTTGGAGCGGACAAGCGCGCCTTGGCTCAGTTGAAGGCAGGGTCTACAACGCTAGGGACGTGGTTTTGGCGCACCACCAGCGGCTCTGTGTCGGGACTTCCAGCTGTTCGGGATTTCAACACGGGCAGTGCGAGACTTGATGCTCTCGAGTTGCTGTGGCGCGAGAAAGGCTGCCCCGAGCGGCAACGATCGCTTGAGGTGCTCGAGACGACAGCGAAGTTGGCTAAGCTAATCGAGCAGCACGAGGCCAAGTCAGGCCAATGATGTGTCTCAATACAAACGGGCTGTCGGCGAAGAGTGCGATGTGCTGGTTTCGTATCGAATTGTTCTGTTAGAGCCTAGCCGGACAGAGCAAAGCGGCCGCGCGGATCAGCGGAATGTGGTGATGATGGAAAAGTCCTTGTCGTTGTCGAAACGCATGTCTGCTTCCGTTGCTAATCCCTTGCTATCGCTAGGAATTGGAACACACATGAACGTGCCTGATATCTTGCGCTAGCAGGTCGATTCGCAGCTCACTGTCGGCATGAGGAGGCTGATCTAACACTCGGCGAAGGTATCGTCGTCCATGACCGAACAGACCGCGTGGCGATTGATGAGGTTTCTCATTGGGAAGAAGTGCACACCAGATGCACCTATCGCGAACGCCCAGCTTCACGCATGGGCTGCTGAAGCTGGCATTGAGGAAGATGAGATCAATGGGGCATTGTCCTATGCCGGACACCGAGGCTGGATTGCTAGCGGTCCCCGGTCCAGTATTACCTCTCTCACCAAAGAGGGATGGGAAAAGGGCAATTCTTGAAGTCCCAGAGGGTGTGTAGCGTTTCACCTCAAGTTTGGGGGCGCTTGCCAGCGAGATATTCAGCCACCCTCTCCACCACGCGCTGGGCTGCCTTGCCGTCCCACATCTCGGGAATCTGACCCCGCTTGCCGCCAGTGGCGAGCACTTCTTCGACGGCGTTGCGCAGTCGGATCGGTGAGTTGCCCACCAGGGCATTGGTGCCTTCGGCAATCGTGATCGGCCGCTCGGTATTTTCGCGAACGGTGATGCACGGCACGCCGAGTGCTGTCGTCTCTTCCTGAACCCCACCGCTGTCCGTGATCGCTAGACGCGCTTCGCGCATCAGTCCAAGGGCTTGCAGATAGCTGAGCGGCGGCGAGCAGCGCGCACCACAAGCCTCTCAACCAGGCGACCAATCTTGCGAAGTTGTAGCCGACTGCGGCGAGCACAGTGTTGATGGCGTCGCCGGCTGATCCGCCGAGGAAGTTGCGGCCTAGCCGATGCTCGCTCTTGAGGTGTCCGATCACCGGCTCGACGGCCGATCGCCGCCACAGTTCGCGCTTGATCGAGGCCGTCACACCGCGCCGCTGCTCGCTGGCGTGGACGCGCATGTCGTAGGGCGCGGGTGCGCCGTGGCCGCGATAACCTTTGTCGGCGATGACGCGCTGGATCTCGTGGCCGACGATCCTCTCGATATGCGGGATGACGGTCGTCAGCGTGTGACCATCGTAGGGACTGCCTGGCAGCGCCTTCGCCGCGAGAACGAGCTGACCGCCGCGCGAGGCCGCAATGGTCGTTGCCACAGACACCTTCACCCCGAACTCGTAGGGCTTGTGCGGCTTGCCTTTGCCGATGCATTCGACCTCGGGCGCGTGGATCGAATAGACCTTCCGGCCGCGCTCGCCACGCTTCTGTTCGCGCACCCGGCTCGCCAGGAACAGGCTCGGCCGGAAGATCGCGTCGAGGGCCGGCACGTGACGCACCTGACGATCGATGTCGCGGATGACGCGGCCCAGATAGGTCGCGAGACGGCGCAACTCGCGGCGCGCGCGCTTGAACTGTCTGGCATGCGCATACCGCTGATGCTTCTTCAACGCGAGCCGGCCGACTTTCGGGTAGCCCTCAGCATGACGCCATGCTGTTTGGCGAGCCGCACCAGCAGCTCGCGCGCGCGGTTCATCAACTTGGCATCGGTCGGGAACGCGATGGCCTTCTCCTGCACCGTCGTGTCGACGAGTTCCTCGTCCGACAAGCCGTGCATGTGCTTGAGGATCGCGAGCCCCGCCATCAACCGCGTCGGCAGAGGCGACTGGCCCGGCGCGTCGGTGTAGAC
>CANJPN010000623.1 GCA_947475855.1 Bradyrhizobiaceae bacterium | reverse complement strand
CGAGCGCCGCAATCTGCACGTCACTCGCCTTCACCGGAGATTTGCCCGCCATGTCCCGCCCCCGCGAATCAGTGCGAAGACAGAATCACATTCGAGATTCGTTGGTCAAGTTCATAGAGTCTGCTTAGACCATCGGGTTGAGGCGATGGAAGCTTCCGTTCGGATGAAGGAGCTGGATCTGGCTCATTTCGCGATGCTTCCGAATGCGGTGGCTAGCTCGGGCTACGCGGCAAGGAACAATTTCAATGCGTCGAGCAGCCAGAATGTGATTACGGGGCAGCAAAGCCTCGCGCCGTCGACCTCGCAAGAAAAACAGATCGTAACGGCCGATGTCACGTTCAGCTGGAACGTGCTCGATTTCGGGTTGTCCTACATTCGTGCCCGACAGGCTGCGGACAAGTACCTGATTGCGGAGGAGATGCGGCGCAAAGTCGTGCATCGGCTTCTCGAGGACGTCCGCACGGCGTACTGGCGTGCAATCAGCGGCGAGCGCCTCATCGCGCGTCTCAATATGCTGGAGCGGCGTGTTCGCGCAGCTCAGTCGAAATCCCGCTCGATCTCTGACGATCGCCAGACATCGCCGATTACGGCGGTGACTTACGAGCGTGAACTGGTCGAGATCAAACGGACGATCCAGGAGCTGCAGCGCGAGCTTGCCGTCGCCAAAACACAGCTCGCGTCACTGATGAACCTGAAGCCGGGCACCAAATTTACATTGGTTGCGGGCAAGCGTGCGGGTGGACTCCAGATCCGGATGCCGGTGCAGACGATGATCACGACTGCGCTCGAGAACCGGGCCGAGCTGCGCGACGTCTGGTACCGGCAGCGGATCAACGAAAAGGAATATGACGCAGCGCTCCTCGAGATGCTGCCTGGACTTATTCCATATGCGGGAACCAACTACGACAGCAACGACTTCCTGTTCAATCATAACTGGCTGACGTGGGGGGCGAAGGTAAGCTGGAACCTGATCAAGGTGTTCCAGTACCCGACCAAGCGGGAGATGATCGACGCGCAGGGGCGCCTGCTCGACCAGCGCGGGCTCGCAGTGACGATGGCGGTGATAACGCAAGTGCATGTGAGCCGCGTTCGCTTTCACCACTTCTCGCAAGAGCTGGCGACGGCGGACGAGTATCTTTCCGTGCAGAAGCGTCTCATTGGGCTCATGCGGCAGGAAGAGAGAGCCGGCCGCATCAGTGAGCAGACGCTTATTCGCGAGGAGCTCAACACGCTCGTTGCAGAAGCCAAGCGGGACATCGCCTATGCGAGCCTGCAGAACTCCTTTGCCAACGTCTATGCTTCCCTGGGCCTTGATCCCCATGGTGGAGACCTCGATCTGCGGCAGGATGTGAGACAGCTTGCGGCAAAGTTGGGCCAAGTTTGGGTCGAGCGTGGTGATTTCGCAGCCGGTCCTTGGGCCACAAGGGTGGCGACGCAGTGAACCAAGTGATGGTTTCTGGCGCGGTTGGAGTTTCAAGTATGGTCCGCTTTGGTCCACTCAGAATTCTGCTCGCCGGCTTACTCGCGGCAACGGCCGTGATCGACGGAGCAACAACGGCAGTCGGCGACACGCGACGCGCGCAAATGCCTGTCCGGGGTATCGTGCGTCCGCTTCATCAGGCCGCGATTTCGACGGATCTGCCGGTTCGTGTCGCCAAGATCCATTTTCGCGAGGCTCAATCGTTTCGCAAGGGCGCGACGCTGATTACATTCGATTGCGAACGGTTGGTTGCCGAGCACGCCGCTCTTGCAGCAGTGCACCGCGAGCAACAACTCGTGCTCGAGAGCAACACCTACCTCGACAAGCGCGGTGCCGTAGGAAAGGTCGACGTCGAAATCTCGCGGACGCGGGTTCAGAAGACGGAGGCGGACGCCAAGGCGCTGGCCGCGCGGCTCAAGCAGTGCACCATCATTGCACCTTACGATGGGCGGATGACGGAGCTCAGGATCAATGAGCACGAGATACCCGCGGGCGGGCAGCCGTTCATGAGCATCGTCGATGAGACGGCATTCGAGATCGACCTGATCATGCCGTCAAGCTGGCTGCGCACGCTTGCTCCCGGGGCGCTACTCGATTTCACGATCGACGAGACCGGACGCGGCTATCAGGCCCGCGTGGCGCGCATCGGCGCGGCTGTCGATCCGGTCAGCCAGACGGTGAAAGTGATCGCCGAGTTCACGAAGCTCGACGAGCGCGTGCTGGCGGGCATGACGGGAACTGCGAAGTTTATCGAGGCTGCGGTACCGAAATGATCAGGCTATCCGGGCAGAAGCGGACTGATGTTCGAGCGAGTACGGCGCGGGCTCAGCCATCGCCTGCGAACAAGACTGCCGGGCAGTCATACGGCGTTGGCATCAAACTTCCGTCCGTGACCACTGCGCAGCCGGACTTGGCTCCGCAGACGGCGCCTCTCGCGAGTATCGGCCCGCACCCCGATCACGTGAATGCAACAGCGGCAGCCTTGATCAAGCTGCAGGCCGATCTCGTCGGAATCAGAACGCGAGCGGAACTTGCCTATTTCTCTGCGAACGAACCTCGATCAGTACTGCGGGCTCAGCAGATCGTCGTTCTGGCGCGCGGCAGCCGCGGCGGTATGCGGGTAAAGGCGGTCTCAAGCGTCGCTCAGGTGGAGCGGTCGTCGCCCGCAATTCTGTGGTTCGAGAGTATCGCCGAGGCGCTCGATGATGCGCATGGCTTGGCCGTTGATTGCGGCTTCAAATCAACGGCTTTCGGCGGTGGCTATCAGGCTTTCGGCAAAAGCTATCCATTGGGGCATCTGCTGTGGGTTCCGTGGCTTGACGGCGAGGGACATGTGTTCGCCGGTATGCTGCTGGTTCGCAACACGCCATTCACCAGCCAAGAGGCAGCACTCGGTCGCCATCTTGCTGGAGCGTTTTCGCAGACTTGGCGTGCTTTTGGAGAACCAGGGTGGCGCCAGTCTCGCATGGTGCGGGCATCGCGAAAGACTTTGATCGGCGGCTCGATCGCTGCTCTGCTCGCGTTGGCCATTCCTGTTCCCATGACGGCGCTGGCGCCGGTCGAGACTGCCCCACGCGCGCCCACGATCGTGACCGCCGGCGTAGAAGGCGTGATCCTTGGAGTGCATGTCGAGCCCAATCAGCCGATCGTTCCGGGGCAGATTCTGGTTCGCATGGTGGACACCACGCTGCGCAATCGATTTGAGCTCGCCGAGCGCGAGGTGGGTGTTGCAGAGATGCGTTACAAAAAGGCGTCTCAACTCGCCTTCACGGACATACGCGGGCGGCATGAACTGGCGATCGCTCAGGCGGAGCTCGAGCTCAAGACGTCGGAGCGCAACTACGCGGCGGACTTGCTGGAGCGCACCGCGATCAAGGCGGATCGCGAAGGCGTCGCGTTTTTTGCAGACAAGAAGGATCTCGTCGGTAAGCCCGTCGCCGTCGGCGAGAAATTGATGGAGATCGCGGACCCTTCACAGATCGAGTTTCGAATCGATCTGGGTGTCGCCGACGCCATCGTGTTGCGCGATGAAGCTCGCGTGAAGATTTTCCTCGATTCAGATCCGATGCATTCGATCGAGGCCAAGCTGGTGCGCGCTGCATACCGGGCACGTGTGAGGGAAAATCAACAGCTGGCATTCAGGCTCGTGGCCGAAGCTGATCCAGAAACGGTTGCAGCCCTCAGGCT
>CANJPN010000622.1 GCA_947475855.1 Bradyrhizobiaceae bacterium | reverse complement strand
TCTCGGGTGTATCGCGCTCGTGATCGACACTGATGAACAACGGAACAACTCGATCGGCCTTGGCGCCGAGCTTGTCGAGTGCAGACGCGCTCACTTGCAGCGCCGTCGGACACACATCCGGGCAAAAGGTGAAGCCGAAGAAGATCAGCATGTACTTGCCGCGCCACTCCTGTTCCGTGACGCGCCGCCCCTTGTGATCAGTCAACGTGAACGGTCCACCAACCGTAGCCTCACCAATCGACCGAACGCCGCCCTGCGGGAGGATGCGGTTCAGTGCACCGGGCACCAGCAACAGACCCAGGCACCCGCCGAGCAGCAGCCCCCCAGCGATCAGCAAGGGCAGTTTCATTCGCATACAATAGCGCTCCACGTTAGTGCAGATCAGACCGAGCACGCCACCTCTTGGCTGGGTCACCCCGGCCGACCGGATCTAGCACGAGCCACGACTGGAATCACCAAAGGCTGGAGCGGCCTACTTCTGAGCTGGCTCCCTGCTTGGCATGGACAGCCAAAGGTGAACAGCGAATGCTCAGTCTCCTACCTCCAGTTTCAACATCAGCGGCCCGCCTACAAACCAATTCGCCGTGAGCGGGGAGCCGGTGCTATACTTCGCCCCTCACTTCCCGAGAGGACCAAATGGCCAAACCAGAGGCCCGCAAAACGAGCGTGGGCGACCGCGTTCCAGCAGACATCTGGGAAAGCCGCCTGCGTCTGCAGACGACCGTCCGCCTTCGTTGGTTCGCGGTCATCGGCCAGACCATAGCAGTCACCGTGGTGGCTTTCGGCATGCGGTTCCCGATGCCGATCGGGTATTGCCTCGCCTTCATCGCGTGTTCGGCGTGGCTGAATGTCATTCTCAGAATGCGCTATTCTTCTCGCCATCGCCTCGATACGACGCTGGCAACCTCGCTCCTGATCTACGACACGCTACAGTTGGCCTCGCTGCTGTATCTGACGGGCGGGATCGCCAACCCGTTCTCGATCCTGCTCGTGGCGCCCGTCACAGTGTCGGCCTCCACGCTCCCGCCACGCAACACCATCATGATCGGCGCCGTGGCATTCGCCTCGGCGGTCGTTCTTGTAAACTATTATCTCCCCCTACCGTGGGACGCCGCATTCCTGCTGGCCGGTCCTCTATCCATCGCACCGCTTTACAGCTTGGGCATTCTGGCCGCGATTGCCTCATGCCTGATCTTCATGGCGCTTTACACATGGCGCCTGTCGAAAGAGAGCCGGCAGATGTCGGCGGCACTCGCGGCAACCGAGATGGTGCTCGCCCACGAGCAGAAGCTACACGCTCTCGACGGCCTGGCAGCGGCGGCCGCACACGAGTTGGGCACTCCCCTGGCCACCATCGTCCTCGTCACCAAAGAAATGGTACGCGACGTCCCCAAAGACAGCCCGTACCGTGAAGACATCGAGCTCTTGAACAGTCAGGCGCTTCGCTGCCGCGAGCTTCTGCAGAAACTTACCCAGAGCCCGGAGGAACAGGACCCCCTCCACTCCACGTTGACGGTCGGCCAACTGTTGGAGGAGGCAACGGAACCCTATCGGACCGGCAAGGTGATGATCGTGATCGACGCCGGCCCAGCCATGCTCCAGCCCGACAACCCCGCCGGGATTGGCGAACCGGTCGGCGAGCGCCGCCCCGGCGTGATTCATGGCCTCGGCAACATCATCGAGAACGCGGTAGATTTCTCCCGCGAGCGCGTCGAGATTACCGCCCGGTGGAGTGAACGGGAGGTCTCCATCGTCGTTGCAGACGACGGCATCGGCTTCAAGCCGGAAATCCTCGACACCATCGGCGAACCCTACGTCACCACCAGACAATCAACCAAGACGGGTACGCGGTCGACTGGCGGAGATCTACCCGCGCCCCCCACCGCACATGCCGGTGGCCTCGGCCTGGGCTTTTTCATTGCGAAGACACTGCTCGAGCGCTCCGGCGCAACGGTATCGTTCGGCAACCGAACCGGCGGCGGTACCGGCGCCATCGTCAGGGTTGCATGGCCCAGACGATCGTTTGAAGCCGCCGGACGTACCTGGCCGACGGCCAACACTGCACCGACACCACCCAACCTTGCAGGCAACCATTGACCGTTCTGCATTATCCGACTTCTAAACGGGGGAATTCGGGGTATATGTGACCCATCCAGGAGGTCCGCGCCGTGTCAGAAGAAGAAGATCTGAGCTTCAATAAGGACGAATTGCCGGAAGACTGCTCGCTGATCGTCGTCGACGACGACCGCGCCTTCCTCCAGCGCCTCGTCCGCGCCATGGAAACACGAGGCTTCGAGGTCCGCAGCGGCCATTCCGTCAGCGAAGGTCTCGATCTCATTCGCCAGAAAGCCCCGGCGTTCGCGGTTGTCGACATGCGTCTGGAGGACGGCAACGGCCTTGACGTGATCGCCGAATTGAATCGCGTCCGCCCCACTGCCCGATCGATCGTCCTGACAGGCTACGGCAACATCGCAACCGCTGTTTCAGCAGTCAAACTCGGGGCTGTCGACTATCTCGCCAAGCCCGCCGATGCGGACGATGTAACCGACGCCCTGCTCGCTCCGGGCGATGCCAAGGCACCGCCGCCGGACAATCCGATGTCGGCAGACCGGGTCCGCTGGGAGCACATTCAGCGCGTCTACGAACTCTGCAACCGTAATGTCTCCGAGACCGCCCGTCGGCTCAACATGCATCGCCGGACGTTGCAGCGGATCTTGGCGAAGCGCGCACCGAAGTAGGGGCGTCGCTGTACTTCGATCGTCTTGTGAAAGGGCCGGACGATATCCGGCCCGTTCCATTTTTCAGAACCGCTCCATCAGCCAGCCGCGCCCGTAGAACTTGTCCTTGACCCCGATGGCGCGCATCGCGTGCCAGATGCAGGCGACGTTGATGGGTATGACGGGCTTGTTGAGCTTGTATTCGAGCGTCGGAAAGATATTCAGCGCAGACAGGTTCGTGCCCGCCTGCACGATCGCCTCGACGCCGGGGCCATCGAGCTCGTTCAGCACCTCGTCGATCACTTCGCGCGGCGGCGTATGCGCGATCGACGTCGCGGTATCGCATTTCAACCCGCGCACCTTGTGGACCTGATAGCCGCTCTCCACGAGGAAGCGATGCACCTGCTCGTCGCCGACGGACTGGTAGGGTGTCAACGCCGAAACCTTCTTCACGCCAAACGCGTCGAGCGCCGCCTTGAGCGCTGCGGCCCCGCTCGTAATTCCCATCTCGGGACCCGTATGGTCGCGCAATCGCGCCTCGAACTCGACATTACCAGCTAGTCCGCCCCAGAACGTCTCAGCCGACATACCCATCATGATGTACGTCGGTTCGCACGTCATGACGTTCCGCATCGAATCCGGAATGGTCAGGCGAATGGCGTCGATGAACGCCAGGAACATGTCGTCCGACGATAGATCGGGCTGGGGGACCCAGAAGCGCGAGAAATGCCACGTCACGCCCGGAGCCATCAACTGCTGGCAGTCGTACTCTACGCCGATGTTGGTCGAGGGAATGATGACCCCGATCCGGCCGCGGCTACCAATCCATGGTTCCTGGGCCCGCGTGAGCACCTGAACTGGCTTCGGGTCGAGCTTCTGCTGCATGGCGGTCTGATCCTTGGTGACAGGCGATATCAGGATGGATTTCTACCCTAGCGTGGGCGCAGCGCCAGCTCGAAAGTTTGCCAATCGTTGATC
>CANJPN010000621.1 GCA_947475855.1 Bradyrhizobiaceae bacterium | reverse complement strand
CACGGCGTGGCTGCGCGGCAAGCCCAAGGCCGATCCTCCACCACCGCCCACGGAGCCGGAAATAACGCCGTTCCTGCCTCAGTCCGGGACGCCAAACGATGACGCGATTTCGGCGATGATCGGCGCACCGCCGGTGCAACAATCCTCACACGAACCGCACGCAGTTGCGCAAGCCAGCGTTTCCGCGCCCATGATCGCGCCAACCATCGCCAAGCTGCCGGAAGCAAAGTCCCCCGAGGCCCCCGCGTCGATGCAGGCTATCCTGGAACGCCTGAACGCGCCCGCAGGCGCGGCTGTCGCGAAGTCCCAGCCGGTACCGTCATCGGTGAAAGCGCGCTCATTCAGCGCGCAACCGGCTGCATCGGCTCGCGCCCCGGAGGCAACCGAAGTGCCGATAGCACCGGCAAACCGGCCGTCGGCCGACACATCGGTTCGCGCCAGCGAGCCTGTGGACAGGTCACTCGCCGTACCGTCAACTCCCGCCGTCTCCGCGCCGGCTTCGGATAACCCCGCCATCGAGAGTGCTACGGCGGCGATCAAGGCCTTCGCGGAGGTGAACTCTGCGCCATCCGTTGGCCCGGTTCCGTCGTCGTCTGCTGCCCAGGAGGGAGCCCCTCCCGTGCACCAGCCCGTGCCGGTGGAGGCAATCACGGCACCTGATGTCGTCGCAGCAGCGGTTCCACCGGTCGAGGTGCCCTCGTCCGCGCCGGTAGCTGCCACCGCCGCGCCATCCGAGGCGGCAACCTCAGCTTCTGGGCCGGTTCTAGAAGACATGTTGGCTGAGTTGTTGCGGCCCATGGTGCGTCAGTGGCTCGATGAGAATATGCGTGGCGCCCTGCATAAGGCCATCGAGGTTGAGACCAAGGCGCTGCGGAATCTGGCCGAGAAGTCCTGACGGGGCTGAGCGTCCGGTACCGGGCGCGGTGTCGCTGCCGGCGTGTTCCAAATCGTTGACTTCGCTTGGACGCGCGGCCACAACGCGCGTTCAACGTCGTTTTCCTCATGCAGAAGAGAAACGAGCACACTCATGCTCGACAAGACCTACGATCCCGCCGACATCGAGGCTCGCATCGCCGCCGCCTGGGACAAGGCTGACGCCTTTAAAGCCGGCCGCACCGAGCGCGCCGGGGCCAAGCCCTATTGCATCGTAATCCCGCCGCCGAACGTGACGGGCTCGCTGCACATGGGGCACGCGCTCAACAACACGCTGCAGGATATCCTCTGCCGCTTCGAGCGGATGCGCGGCGCGGACGTGCTGTGGCAACCGGGCACGGATCACGCTGGGATAGCCACGCAGATGGTCGTCGAGCGGCAGCTTGCCGAGCGCCAGCAGCCCGACCGGCGCGCGATGGGCCGCGAAAAGTTCCTCGAGACCGTGTGGACGTGGAAGGCGGAGAGCGGCGGCACGATCGTCAACCAGCTCAAGCGTCTCGGCGCGTCGTGCGACTGGTCGCGCGAGCGCTTCACGATGGACGAGGGGCTGTCGAAGGCGGTCCTGAAGGTGTTCGTCGAGTTGTATCGCGCGGGCCTCATCTACAAAGACAAGCGGCTCGTCAACTGGGACCCCAGGTTCCAAACGGCGATCTCCGATCTCGAGGTCGAGCAGATCGAGAAGAAGGGCTCGTTCAAGTGGGCGCGTGGTGAGAAGGACAAGGACGGCAACGCTGTTGCGCTCGATCATGCCAAGCTCGGCAAGCTGCTCGACCGGGAGCCGGGCGGGCACATGTACTATTTCAACTATCCGCTCGATGGCGTCTCCTATGACGCCGACAATCCGGACACCTATCTGACGGTCGCGACGACGCGGCCGGAGACGATGTTGGGCGATACCGCCGTCGCGGTCCATCCCGAGCATCCGCGCTACAAGAGCTGGATCGGGCGCACGCTCGTGCTGCCGCTGACCGGCCGCAAGATCCCGATCATCGGCGACGACTACGCGGACCCGGAGAAGGGCACGGGTGCGGTGAAGATCACGCCTGCGCACGATTTCAACGACTTCGAGGTCGGCAAGCGGCATGCGAGCGAACTCGTCGCGCCGATCAACATTTTCGATGCTTTCGGTAAGCTGAACGAGAACGTCGCGGAGCAATATCGCGGGCTCGACCGGTTCGAAGCTCGCAAGCGTGTCGTCGCGGATCTCGATGCCGAGCAGAAGGTTCTCAAGATCGAGCCGTCGGTGCAGCAGGTGCCGCACGGCGACCGCTCGGGCGTGCCGATCGAGCCGTGGCTGACGGACCAATGGTACGTGAACGCGGGCGAACTCGCGAAGCCGGCGCTCGCGGCCGTGCGCGAAGGCAAGACGCGGTTCGTGCCAGAGCGGTTCGCGGCCGATTACTTCCGCTGGCTCGACAATATCCAGCCGTGGTGCATCTCGCGTCAGCTCTGGTGGGGGCATCAGATTCCTGCGTGGTATGGGCCTGTTAAGGACGGCGCCACACTACGTTTCTCGAAGGAAGGGCCGTTCCAGGTTTTTGTGGCGACCACCGAAGATGAAGCCCTTTCCGCGGCAAGAGACTTTTACGGGCGCAATGTCTGTGCTGGAGGAATCTCTGAAGTTTTTGGCATCATCCAGCACAAAAGAGCCGGTGCCGTATCAACCGCTTCCCGCCCCGGGTTCCGCGGTGATGACTTGGTTATCTGGCGAGACCCAGACGTCCTCGACACGTGGTTCTCGTCGGCGCTGTGGCCGTTCTCGACGCTAGGCTGGCCGGAGAACACGAAGGAAGTCCAGCGCTTCTATCCCACGAGCGCCCTCGTCACCGGCTTCGACATCATCTTCTTCTGGGTCGCCCGGATGATGATGATGGGCACGCACTTCATGAAAGAAGTGCCGTTCAAGGACGTCTACATCCATGGCCTCGTCCGCGACGAGAAGGGCCAGAAGATGTCGAAGTCGAAGGGCAACGTCGTCGATCCGCTCGTGATGATCGAGCAGTTCGGCGCGGACGCCCTGCGCTTCTCGATGGCGGCGATGGCGAGCCAAGGCTCGGACGTGAAGTTCTCGGTGAAGCGCATCGAGGGCTATCGCAACTTCGCGACCAAGATCTGGAACGCGACGCGGTTCGCAGAGATCAACGGCTGCGTGCGCGATCCGGCTTTCGATCCGAAAGCAGCCCAGCACACCGTCAATCGCTGGATCATCGGCGAAACGGAGCGCGCGTCGAAAGCTGTGACGACGGCAATCGAACAGTACCGCTTCAACGAAGCTGCCGCCGAGATCTACGACTTCATCTGGGGCCGCGTCTGCGACTGGTACGTCGAACTCACCAAACCGGTGTTGCAGGGTTCCGGCGAGGACGCCGCCGTTGTGGCCGAGACACGCGCGTGCACGGCGTGGGTGCTCGATCAGTCGATGGCGCTGCTGCATCCGTTCATGCCGTTCATCACCGAGGAATTGTGGGAGAAGACAGCGGGTGGTGCAGCGCGCGCCAACCTGCTCGTGCTCTCACAGTGGCCGAAGCTCGACGGCCTCGCCGATGCGAGCGCGGATCAGGAAATCGGCTCGCTGATCGAGCTGATTTCCCAGGTGCGCTCGGTGCGCACTGAGATGAACGTTCCCGCGGGCGCGAAGGTCAATCTCGTCATCACATCAGGCGGCGCCGCGGTCGAGGAGCGCCTCGCGCGGCACGCCGACACCATCAAGCGCCTCGCGCGGTTGGAGACGATCGCACCGGGCACCGCGCCGAAGGGCTCGGCGGTCATCGT
>CANJPN010000620.1 GCA_947475855.1 Bradyrhizobiaceae bacterium | reverse complement strand
TGAATAGGAACTTTTGTGCTGGATGCCGGGTTCGCCTTCGCGGCTGAAACGCCGATTACTGCCCATTTCTGTCCGCGTCCGCACGTTTGCGGCGCGACAATCAGGATGAGACGGGAGCGACAATCAGGATGAGACTGGCGCCGGGGGTGAGCTGACGGCGGGAGGGCGTAGCCCGAGCGACGGCAGATCACCCCCGGCGGCGCGATTTTCCCCAGGATGTCCACAGGGGATGGACGTCGTCTGGCGGTCGGAGCGGTTGGGTCCAGCATGTGATTCTTCACGACAGAAGGATCTGAGCTTGCCTGGCCAGCACGTCACCGACTGCCAGACGAGGTTGTTCATGAAGTCCCGTCAGACCAGTGCCCCCGCCATTGCTGCCGCGAAGGCCGGGTTCAGCCGCGCGACCGCCTATCGGATCGAAGCCGATCCGCGGTTGCCATCACAGAAGAAGCCGCCGCGCGACCGCCGGCGTCCAGATCCTCTCGCCGGCGTGTGGGAAGCCGAGATCGTGCCGATGCTGGAGGCCGCTCCGGGCATCCGCGCGATCGGCGTGTTCGGCGAGATCGTCCGCCGTCATCCAGATCTCGGCGAGGGCGTGCGGCGGACACTGGAACGTCGCATCCGAGGGTGGCGCGCGCTCAACGGTGCCGAGCGCGACGTGATCTTCCGCCAGGAGCATCCACCGGGCCGGATGGGCCTCAGCGACTTCACCGACGTGGCCGAGTTCGGCATCACGATATCGGGCGAGCCGCTGGCGCATCGGCTCTATCACTTCCGGATGGCGTTCTCCGGCTTCGCGCATGCCCAGGTGATCCTGGGCGGCGAAAGCTTTGTGGCGCTGGCCGAAAGTCTACAAAACGCCCTGTGGGCGCTCGGCGGAGTGCCGGAGCAGCACCGCAGCGATAGTCTGTCCGCGGCGTTCCGCAACCTCGGCCGCGACGCGCGAGAGGATCTGACGCGGCGCTACGATGACCTGTGTGCACACTACGAGATGACGCCGACCCGCAACAATCCTGGCGTTGCCCACGAGAACGGTTCCATAGAGAGCCCGCATGGGCACTTGAAGCAAGCGATCGAGGACGAGTTGCTGCTGCGCGGCTCACGCGACTTCGAGGACCTCGCCGCGTATCGCCGGTTCATCGACGAGATGGTCGGCCGGCGCAACGCGAGGAACCGCAAGCAGATCGAGATCGAGCGGGCGGTGCTGAAGCGGCTTCCCGAGCGGCGCACGGCCGACTACGAGGACGCACGCGTCATCGTCACGTCGAGCGGCGGCTTCACCCTGCGCAAGGTGTTCTACACGGTCCCGTCGCGGCTGATCGGACACTGGCTGAACGTGCGCGTCTTCGACGACCGGCTGGTCTGCTTGCTCGGCTCGACCGAGGTCGCCACGCTGCGGCGCGGGCGCTCGCCCGATCAGCAGCGGCACGGGCACGTCGTCGACTACCGGCACGTGATCCACGCGCTGCGGAAGAAGCCGATGGCGCTGCTCAATCTGGTCTACCGCGACCAGTTGTTCCCGCGTGCCGCCTACGCGCGCGCCTTCGAGGCCCTGCTTGCAAGTGAAGGTGAGAAGCGGGCCTGCCGCACGATGGTGGGCCTGCTCGCGCTCGCCCATGACCGGGCGTGTGAAGCGGAGCTGGCGGAGGAGATCGAGGCCGATCTCGACGCCGGCCGGCTACCAGATCTCGATCGATTGCGAGATCGATTCCGGCCGGCGGCAGCGTCCGTTCCGGAGGTCGTCGTCGAGTTGATGTCACTCTCGGTCTACGATGAGCTGGCGACCGTGATGACCGTGCTCGCTCTCGCTCGCCCCGGGGAGGGCATGCCGGTCGTGACGGAGCCGATCTGGGCTTCGGAGGCGGCGCCCAGCAGCGCTCACGCGACGTGCACACTGGAGGTGGCGGCATGAGCACGACACTCTCCGTCGACGCCGCGCGCGTCGAGCTGCTGCTCACCGAACTGCGCCTGTCCGCGATCAAGTCGACGTGGACCAGGATCGCCGAGCAATCCGACAAGGAGGGCTGGCCGGCGGCCCGCTTCCTCGCGGCACTGATGGAAACCGAGATGGCCGATCGTGGCCGCCGCCGGTTCGAACGTCATCTCGCCGAAGCCCGGCTGCCCGTCGGCAAGAGCATCGCCGGCTTCGAGTTCGAGCTGGTTCCGATGATATCCAAGGCGCAGGTGATGGCGCTCGTCGCCGGCGACAGCTGGCTGGGGAAAGGCGCCAATGTTCTCCTGTTCGGCACACCGGGTGCGGGGAAAAGCCACTTGGCGGCAGCCATCGGTCTCGGTCTCGTCGAAAACGGTCGGCGCGTGATGTTCACACGCACCACCGATCTCGTGCAGCGACTGCAGGTGGCGCGCCGTGAGCTGGCGCTCGAAAGCGCGCTCGCCAAGCTCGACAAGTACGATCTGCTGATCCTCGACGACTTCGCCTACGTGACCAAGGACCAAGCGGAAACCAGCGTGCTGTTCGAGCTGATCGGCACACGCTACGAGCGCCGGTCGATGCTCCTCACGGCCAATCAGGCGTTCGGCCAATGGGGCAAGATCTTCCCAGATCAGGCTATGACGCTGGCCGCGATCGACCGGCTCGTGCATCACGCCACGATCCTGGAGATGAATGTCGCGGAAAGCTATCGCTGCCGCGAGGCCCTCGAAAGAAAGCGCGGCGTCGGTCGGCCAGCGACACGCGCGACAATCAAGAAAACTGAGAAAGCGGAAGATTGATTGTCGCTGCGCGTCAATCAAATCGCGTCAATCAGAAAAAGCACTTGCGGTGTCCGAGAATCGGAATGATCATGACCCCGCTATCGGCCGCCGCATCCCATTCTGATCGCCGCCGCCCGGTCTCACCCAGATTGACGCGCTATACTCGAAGTATCGAATGAGTGTAACAGCGGGCCGGGTGCATCGCCACGCCGCGCGAGCCACGCGAGCAGCGCCGCGTTCGTGGTCATTGGCAACGTCACGGGTTCCTTCTCAGTGCGGCCCTTGCCAAGCACCATCAGCCTGCGCGTGGCTGGATCGTAGTCGTCGAGATCGAGCGCGCACATTTCTCCGCGGCGCAGCCCAATATCGTGCAGAAGGCGGCACAACAGCAGGTCGCGCGCGGCCATGCGCGGGTCGCTCTGTGCCGCGGCCACGGCCAGCAGGCGTCGCATGCCGCCGTTGCCGGGGCCGGCGGTATCGCGGTAGGCGCGGCTGCGCACGTTGGCGATCTCGAGCGGCCACGTGACGAGCCCGAGCCTGCGGCCGAGCGCCACGACCGCGCGCAGGCTCGACAGCCGTCGGTTGATCGATGCCGACGCTAGGCCACGCGCGAAAAGCGCGTTGCGGTACTGCAACGCAAGCGCGTTGGCCGCTCCGTGGGTGCCGGCCAGCAGGTGTCGCACGGCTTCGGACGAGCCCGACGCGCCTATGAACGCGGCGAAATCTTCGAGGTCGCGGGCGTAGGCGGCGGTCGTCGACGCCGCGCGCCCTTCGAGAAATATCCCGACGAGCTGTGTGGCATCGATGGGCCCGCCAACCGATAGCGGCGCTATCATGTTGGCGGCGGCGACATCGATCGGCGGCGCGTCACTGCGCATCAGCGACATCGGCAACCTCCTCGGGATTGCGTTCGGTCAATCGCGCCATCGCCCATTGTAACGAGTGCGCGCGCACGCCCGTGCGCGACGCGCGTTCGACCATCCTGCCAAGCAGCCAAC
>CANJPN010000619.1 GCA_947475855.1 Bradyrhizobiaceae bacterium | reverse complement strand
GGTTACAACTTCGCCAGGCTGCTGGCGTGGCTCAGAGAGCTTTGGCGCGTCCTGCTTGCGACCCTCGCCTTGATGCGTCTCGCCGGCCCCCCACCAGCGACGCCTGCATTGACTGCAACCTGATCGCCCCAAACTTCACGGCCGACTATCCACGTTCGAACTTGCCCAGCGGAATCAAATCTTGCCGTCACACCGGTCCCGGATCAGTGTCCGGGATGAACTGCGGCTGGTGCGCAGATCACCTTCCAGGATGGATTGCTATCCGATAGGAGCCGCGTGCGAAGCGCATTCCGGTCTGTTGCTCCGGGGTAGACGTGCACTGGGCCCCGGCCTTCGCTGGGGTGACGATGTATTGCCGGAAACCGTTGCCTGGCGGGCGCGCCCGTGTCATGCCGCGATCCCTGTTCAAACTGCGACCAGTGCGGAGAACGCTACTTTGGATATGCTCGTCACGGGGCCGGAAGACGGCCCGCTGCTGCTCCTCGCCCACGGTGCGGGCGCGCAGATGGACAGCCCGTTCATGGAGGCGTTTGCGAAGCTGATGGCTGAGCGCGGCGTCGGCGTCGCCCGCTTCGAGTTTCCTTATATGGCCGCGCGCCGGGCGGGCGGGAAGAAGCGTCCGCCGCCCAAGGCCGAGTCGATGATGCCGTCGTACATCGAGGCAGTGATCCATTGCCGTGCATCCCAAACCGACCGTCCGCTTTTCATCGCGGGCAAATCGATGGGTGGCCGGATAGCGAGCCTGGTCGCCGACGAAGTGTACGGACGCGGCGACTGCAATGGCCTCGTCTGTCTGGGCTACCCGTTCCATCCGCCGAACGTTCCCGACAAGCCGCGCACGGCACATCTGTTGGGGTTGGCGTGTCCCGCGCTGATCGTCCAGGGCGAGCGTGATCCGTTCGGTACGAAGGCTGAAATCGAAGGGTTCGGGCTTTCGCCCGTCATCACGTTTCACTGGGCCGGTGACGGCGATCACGATTTCGGCCCCCGCGGCGGTTCGGGATTTACGCGCAAAGGCAATCTCGCCGCTGCCGCCGACGCTGTCGCGGCATTCGTGACGGGGATGTCGGCTGATCGCAGTTAGCGCCGCGGCGCTTCGCCAGCCATGTCGCTTGGCCACCCATTGGCCACGGCGAGAAATCGGCCTAGGTTCGAGGCGACAGATCATCCGGAGAACCGCCATGGACACCGATCCCCGCGCCAAGGCTCATGCGCCAGCCCACGCCGCACGCGCGCCGCTCGCCGCCAAAGCCCGCGAGGCGATGGAGAAGCTCAACGGGGAGGCTGGCCATCTCGCCATCTGGCTTCGCACGCAAGCCAACGCGCCCTCGCAGAAGCCATGGTTCACGCACACCGATGCGGGCGATGCCGGCCAGATGGCGCAGGGTAAGGTCGCAGCCGGGCAGATGAAGGCGTCACCGCATCTTTGGAAGTGGCGCGAAATCTCGCCGTATCTCGACAAAATCGCGCAGATCGCCGCCAACGCGGATGTGCCACCCGTCGAGTTTGCCGAGCGGCAGCAGTTTCTACTCACCAACCCTGGTCTCGCGGGTCGTTTGCAGGTGGCTTCGACGATCCGTTGCGCGGTATCGATCTACAACCCGGGTGATCTCGCGCGGGCTCATCTCCATACGCCCAACGCCAGCCGCACCATTCTGTCCGACAGCGGCGGCTATACCAACGTCGAGGGCGAGAAAATACGCGCGGTACGGGGCGATCTCATTCTGACGCCCAACGGCACATGGCACGACCATGGCAACGACGACAAGAAGCCGGTGGTCTGGATCGACACCCTGGATTGGCCGATCCTGGAGTTTCTCGATTGCATCTGGCTCGACGAGGATATGCCCGCAGGCATCGTCGATCCCCGAGCCAACGTACAAATCCAGAAGACCTCGCTAGAACAGGGCTACTCCCAGCGCGCCTACGGGCGTGGTGGTCTCGTTCCGACTTTCCTGGAGCACAACCGCGGTGCGGGCCATGGCGTTAGCCCCAACGTGCACTATCGCGGTGCGGATATTCGCGCGGCACTCGACGGACTGCGCGGCGAGAAGGGCGACCCTTATGAGGGCTTGCCGCTCGACATCGTCAATCCTGTCAACGGTGCACCCTTGTTCGCGACGCTGGGCTTCGGCGCGCAGATGTTACGCGCGGGCGAGGAGACGCTGGCGAAGCGCGAGACGTCCAACGTGGTCTACGTCGTGCTCGAAGGGCGCGGGCAGACTGAGGTTGGTGGCCGCACCTTCGACTGGGAGGAGAACGACATCTTCGTGGTGCCGAACTTCCTGTGGCGTAAGCACGTCAACAAGGGACCGAAGGACGCCGTGCTCTACACGATGCATGACAGGCCGCTGCTGCAGAAGATCGGCCAGTACCGGGTGCAGGGGCGGGGCAAGGATGGCGTCGTCGCGCAGATCGTGACGTGACGGATTGCCGGAAACCTCATCTCTTGCCGTCATGGCCGCGCAGTCGGTCATCCACGACACGTCGCGGTTCAGCACAATTGTCGCTACTCCGTGCGTGTCGTGCCGATGAGCCTTGGGTGGCCCGCCTTCGCGGGCCATGACGAGTGTATTGGGAATATCGGCACAGTTCAGCCGATAAGGGAGGGGCGATCAGCCCCTCAGTGCTCCTGGCCTTCCAGCATGCCTTCGCCGAAACCTTCCGGCAGGTCGAGTGGCTCACGGTGGACGTCGACGCGGCCATTGCCGGTGAGCCGCACGATGTTGATGGAGCGAGCGTAGTCGGGTGAGCCCGAATACCATGCGCGCACCTTTCCATTGCCGACTTCTACGCGACGGTTCCAGTGGCCCAGTGCGACGTAGTCGGCTTGCGTTGCGGCGAGTTCGTCGTCGCCGATCAGCCATGACGGGCGTAGCCGCGTCGAACGATCGGGCTGGGGTTCGTAGTGACCATGTGCCATTGCGATTTGCCATGGCGTCGAACGCTCGCGGATAACGGCCAGCGGGTCCATGTCACCATAGTCCCGATGCGCGCGGCCCCAGATTTCCAGGTCGAGATGGGAGAAGTGCACTGCGTCGGGATGGGTGATTCCGAGAATGCTGACGTGCTCCAGTTTCGCGAACGCGGGATGATGGAACACGGCGTCGTCGATGGCGGGATCGTGGTTGCCCGGCAGGATTACGATCGGGATGTCGAACGCACGCATCGTGGCCGCCGTGTGGACCAGAACTTCATTGGGCAGGCGGTGGTGGTCGAACGTGTCACCGGCGAGCAGAACGACATCGGCGCTGGATTTCTTCGCGGCTTCGAGCACGGCGCGAAGAGGCCCGGCGCTGTCGCCGTCGAAAAGCTGGGCATTGAATGTCATGTCGACGTGGACATCCGACGCATGTGCGACGATGACCTCGCGGCGCTTCTGCTGGGCTGTCGTTTCGGCCAAGGTGGTCGTCTTTCGATGCTGGGTTGTTTTCGGACAGGCGATGCTACACGATCAGCCCGCGACTTGCCGAGGGGTGGGCATGGGGGAGAGCAAGCAAGCGTCGCCGTAGGAGTAGAAGCGATAACGCTCGGCGATGGCGTGGGCGTATGCGGCTTGCATCCGGTCGAGGCCGCTGAACGCAGAGACCAGCATGAACAGGGTCGATCGCGGTAGATGGAAGTTCGTCAACAGGAGGTCCACCGCGCGGAACCGGTAGCCTGGCGTGATGAAGATGGCCGTCTCGCCACGGAAGGGTTGCAGTTGGCCCGTGG
>CANJPN010000618.1 GCA_947475855.1 Bradyrhizobiaceae bacterium | reverse complement strand
GGAGATCAAACGTAGCTATGCGAGGACACGAGAGCTGATGCGCACGTCGGTGCGGCGCGACAAACAGAATGAGCCCGCGCCACCTACCAGCAGGTGCTTTCGTGGTTCGAGACGAGTTCTGTCTCGAATGCTTTTTTGAAAGTCGTGATCGGGGCGTCAGACCTGGCAAGGCAGAGGAAGACGCTTCGATTGATGCTCCCTATCACGATGAGGTTGGAGGGATCGTGCGGCACGGGCTGGTCCGAGATCAGCGGCCACATAAGCGCCGTTGGCTGCACGGGCCCCGATCGCGGTGCCGTCCTTGGGCGCCTGCAGTGCGACATAGGATGCCGCTCTGTTGCTGCCTGCTCCCGGAATGTTCTGGACCACGTCGTTGGGATGGCCGGGTACGTGGCATCCGAGATGCCGGCTGACGAGGCGGGCATAGGCATCGAAGCCGCCACCGGCGGCGGAGCCAACCGTGATAGTGAGCGACTTGCCACGATAGAATGCTTCGACTGCATCCTGCGCCGCGGCGTTGATTGGAATTAGACAGGCCAGCACCGTGAAAAGGCCATGGATTCGAAGGCGAGCCATGTCTGCTACCTGGTCGCAATCGTCTGCTGGTCGAGACAGTCCGGCGCGTGCCTTTAGCGACAGTATGGCAAGATTGGACCGGCAGAGGAACCGGTGTAGGCTCATCAATTCACCGCACAGGAAGTGATTCATGACGCGTCCGCTATTGCGTGTAGGCCTGCCGCCGGATCCGAACACGCGAGCGCCGCACTGGACCCTTCCGCCGGGCTCCTGTGACACGCACGCTCACGTCTTCGGACCGCCCGATCTATTTCCATATGCAGATGACAGGCGCTACACTCCGCCGGCCGCACCCATCGAGCATTACATGAATGTTCAGCGTGCTACCGGTCTCAGCCGAGCTGTATTCGTGACCCCTACGGCGCATGGATATGACAACCGCGTTGTACTGGACGCCATCGCCAAAGTAGGCGACGCGGCGCGCGGCATCGCCAACATCGACGCTACTTTCGACGATGCTACCCTCGACGCCCTGCACGAAGGTGGCATGCGCGGCGCTCGCTTTCACCTGATGGATGACCGACCTGGGAGCGAGGAGCATCTAGCGGAGAACTTGCCGCGTCTCCAAAGGAACGGTTGGGTTCTGGATCTACATGTCGATCCGGGCGACTTGATCAAACACGAGACGTTTATTCGCTCGCTTCCGATCGTCACCATCATCGACCACATGGCGCGCGTACGAGGCGCACAGGGCGTCGAGCAGCCCGCGTTCAAGCTGCTGCTCAAGCTGCTCGAGGATGACCGGTTCTGGGTGAAGTTGTGCAGCTTCGATAAGATCAGCGCCGTGCCTAAGGCGCACGTGGAAGGGAGCTTGCCGTTCATGGACATGGTTCCTTTCGCCAAGGCGGTGATCGAGGTGGCACCCGATCGCGTGCTCTGGGGCACCGACTGGCCGCACGGAAATACGTTCACACCAGGCCGCGTGCCTAACGAAGGCGACCTGCTCGATCTGCTTGCGGTGATTGCGCCGGATGCCGCGATCAGAAAAAAGGTGCTGGTCGACAATCCTGCGCGGATGTTCGGTTTCAAGCCGACCTAGAGCAGTATCCGATCATACGCGATCGCCGAGGGGCTATCGGTAGCCGGCAGCCTGTAGCTCGAACAGTTCGCAGTAGCGTCCGTGCTGCGCCATGAGTTGCTCGTGGGTGCCTGATGCCTCGACCTTGCCGTCGGCCAGGACGAGGATGCGGTCCGCCATGCGGACGCTCGAGAACCTATGGGAGATGAGTATCGCGGTTTTACCCGCACTCAGTTCCTTGAACCTTTGGAAGACTTCGAATTCGGATCTTGCGTCCAGTGTGGCGGTCGGTTCATCGAGGACCAGCACCTCGGCTTCGCGCATATAGGCGCGCGCAATTGCGATCTTCTGCCATTCACCGCCAGATAGCTCCACGCCATTGCGAAAGCGTTTGCCGATCATCTGTTCGTAGCCGGCGGGCAATTTGGCGATGACGTCATCGGCCAAGCTCCGCCTGGCGGCGTTCTCGATCCGGAGGCGGTCGTCGCGTGCCGAGATCCTTCCCACTGCAATGTTTTCCGAAGCGGTAAAGTTGTAGCGAACGAAATCCTGGAAGATGACGCCCGTGCTCCCGCGTAGAGCATCCAGATCGTATTCCCGGAGATCACGACCATCGAGCAGGATGCGGCCCTCGTTTGGATCGTAGAGCCTCGTGAGGAGTTTGACCAATGTCGTCTTGCCTGCGCCGTTCTCGCCGACCAGCGCCAGTACCTCGCCGGCGTTCAGCGTGAAGCTCATGTGACGGACAGCCCATCGCTCCGCCCCCGGATAGATGAACCCGACATCATCGAAGACAAAACCTTGCAGGATCGGTCGAGGGATTGGCGCTGGGTTTGCCTGCGAATGTATTTTGGGTTTGATCTCGAAGAACGAGAACAGATCGTTCAAGTACAACGCCTGGCTCGCGGTACTCGACAAGCCAGTCAAGAGCCCTTCGAGAAGATTGCGCAGGCGCTGAAAAGAGCCCGCGAGAAACGTGAGATCGCCAATGGAGAACTCTCCAACCAGCGTTCGCCACACGATGTAGGCATAGGCCAAGTAGTAGCCGATGGTGCCCATGGCGGCGAACAGGCCGCCCCACCCGGCTCTGCGCAGCGCCAGCTTGCGATTTTCGGCGAGCAATTTGTCGGAAAGGATCTTGTAGCGTTCGATCAGGAAGCCGTTCAGACCAAAGATCTTTACTTCTTTGGCGGTCTCGACGCTGGCAGCGGTTTGCCGCAAATAATCGAGCTCGCGCCGTTCCGGCGAGCGGACATAGTTCATCGAATAGCCTAGCGCGTTGAAGTGCGCTTCGCCGAGAAACGCCGGGATCAACGCCAGCACGAGCAGGACGATCAACCACGGCGCCAGCAGGATGAGGCCGACAGCGAAGCTTGCCACCGTCAGCATGTCCTGGGCTTGTCCGAGAAGCTGTCCCATCAAGGACATCCTGCCGCTTGTCTGTCGCCGTGCGCGCTCGAGTTGATCTTGGCGCGCAGCATCCTCGAAGTCCTCGAGATCCAGCTTCGCGGCGTGTTCCATCAGCCTGATACTGGTGGCATTGCTCACCCTATCGGCCAGTAGGCCCTCGATCAGCGCGACGACACGTCCTAGGACGTCCGCCAGCACCGCCAAGGCGAATTCAGTGAGCACAAGAAGCAAGATTCTCGTCAGGCGTCCGCTGACGAACCAATGCTCGAGAGACTGGGCTGCCGTTGGCTGCCGTAGCTGCAGTACGACCTCGTCGATGATCAGCTTGCCGACGAAAAGGATTGCGACCGGGAGTAGTGCGCGGGTCAGGCGCAACGCCAGTGACGCTGCTGCCAGATGCGGACTGGTATTCCACACCATCGCGATGAACGGAGGAATGTTCTTGAGTGCGCCGAACCGTTCTCTGATTGATCTGATTGCCGCCAAAGCCGTTCCTTCAGCCGAAATCGTGAACCTGTAGCCTTACGCACTGCGCGATGACGATTCTGCGGACTTTCACTTGGCTTCCGGCTGGCGAAAAAGGCCCATCCGAGAACAAATGGGCTCCCCGACGTTTCAAGTGGGTAGCCTGAGATCGAGTTTGCCGGCGATCATGTAGGTGACGACCTTCAATGTCTCGCGGTTTCGGTATCCGCGCGCCTTTGCCTTGGCGGCCTGGACGAGGCT
>CANJPN010000617.1 GCA_947475855.1 Bradyrhizobiaceae bacterium | reverse complement strand
GTCGTCGTTGCGGCGATCAGTCTGCTGCTGTTCGATATTCTCAATCGCGGCACCTGGGGCCGTTCGATGATTGCCGTCCGGGACTCGGAAACAGCGGCAAGTGGGATCGGCTTGAAGCCGGTTGTCGTGAAGACAGCCGCGTTTGCGATCTCGGCAGCTTTCACAGGTGTGGCGGGCGGCTGCTATGCGGCTCTGTTCGCCTTCATATCGCCGAGCAACTTCGGCTTTCTGCAATCGATCCTTTTCCTGCTTGCCGTCGTCGTCGGTGGTGCGGGCTTCACACTCGGCCCCGTGGTTGGCGCAATCATCACCGTTCTACTGCCAGAGTTGATCTCGGGCCTCGCGGAGTATCGCGTGCTCTTCTTCGGCCTGCTGCTGCTGATTGTATTGTGGATCGCGCCTGACGGCATCATCGGCGGACTGAAACAACGCTTCGCGCGCGCAAGACCGCGCCCGATCGGAAATCGCGAGATCGATATTTCAGCATTTCTCGGGACGGGCGAGCCCGCGTCGAGAGCAGGCGGCCTGGAGGTGTCGGGGCTCTCGATCAGCTTCGGCGGCATCAAGGCGGCGACCAACGTCGCGCTCTCCGCCAAACCCGGTCTGGTGACAGCGCTCATCGGACCAAACGGCGCGGGCAAGACGACCGTGCTCAACATGATCAGCGGCTTTTACAAGCCGAGTTCGGGGTCGATTCGGCTCGGCGGAGAGGAGCTTGCGGGGGCACCGGCTTCGACAGTGACGCGCGCGGGCATAGCCCGCACATACCAGACGACGCAGTTGTTTGGCTCGCTGAGCGTGCTCGACAACATCTTGCTGGGACTACGTAAGGGGCATCTCGGCAATCCCTTCGGACAGCTCGCGGGCCAGAACAACGTGACCGTCGCGGAAGGACTGCTGACCCTTGTCGGTTATCGCGGCGATCTCGACTTGCCCGCGTCCGCGCTGCCGCACGTCGACCGCCGTCTCGTCGAGATCGCACGCGCGGTTGCGACACGCCCGCGGGTTCTGTTGCTCGACGAACCGGCTGCCGGGCTATCGGCCGCGGAGAAGGAGCATCTCAAATCGGTGCTGCGTGTGCTCGCGGATGCGGGCCTCGCCGTCATGCTCGTCGAGCACGACATGGCGCTCGTGATGGGCCTGTGCGATCACATCGTAGTGCTCGACGCTGGCCGGCCGATTGCCGAGGGCGTGCCGCAGGTGATCCGCAGCGATGCGCGCGTGCGCGCTGCTTATCTCGGATCGGGTACTGTAAAACCGCCGCCGCGTGGCGAGCCGTTCCCCGAAGGTGGCGAGATCGTGCTCGCCGCGCGAGGGGTGAAGGCGAGCTACGGCGCAGTGCCGGTTCTTCACGGCATCGACCTCGAAGTCCGGCAGGGCGAACTCGTCGCGTTGCTCGGGTCGAACGGCGCCGGCAAATCGACGACGATGCGCGCGGTGAGCGGATTGCTGCGGCCGATCGGTGGCGTGATCCAGCTCGGCGGACGCGATGTGGCCAACGACGCCCCGCACCGGATCGCGACGGCGGGTCTCGCGCTGGTGCCTGAAGGGCGGCAGGTGTTCCCGGAGCTGACGGTACGCGACAATCTGGAGCTTGGCGCTTACTCGCGCGGTTCGGCCGACATCGTTGCCGAGATCAATGGGCTCCTCTCCCGCTTTCCCAGGCTGCGCGAGCGGCTGGAGCAACGCGCTGGTCTGCTATCGGGAGGTGAGGCACAGATGCTCGCGGTAGCCCGCGGGTTGATGAGCAAGCCGCGCATCCTGCTGCTCGATGAGCCCTCGCTGGGCCTCGCTCCGGCCGTGGTTGAGGAGCTGTATCAGGTGCTCGCGGAGCTACGCAACAGCGGTGTCACGCTGCTTCTCGTCGACCAGATGGCAGCTCTCGCGCTGTCCATCGCCGACCGCGGATATGTGCTCGCGTCGGGACGCATCGTGCACACTGGCAACGCGACCGAACTCGCCGGCGATCCCGCTCTGGACGCCGCCTACCTTGGGCGTACGAATTCGACCAGTTGAGGCTCCAATGGCTCTCGATTTCCTCCTGACGGGCGCACGCATGAGCGGCAGCGATGCCGGCCTCGTCGATATCGGCATCCGGGGAGAAACGATCGCCGCGATCGCTCCGGCAGGCACCATTGCCGCCGACTGCGAGGTGATTGCGCTTCGTGGCCAACTCATCATGCCGGGATTCGTCGAGACGCACATCCACCTCGACAAATCCTGCGTGATCGACCGCTGCGACATCCAGCAGGGAACGCTTCTGGAGGCCATTACGGAGACGGCGCGCGTCAAGCGCGAGTTCAGCGAGCCGGACATTGCTAGTCGAGCGGTGCGAACCCTTGAAAAGTCGATCGTCGCCGGTACGCAACTCATGCGCACGCATGTCGAAGTCGATCCACGCATAGGCCTCAAAGGGTTCAATGCTGTTCGCCGGGTGGCTCGCGATTATGCCTGGGCCATCGACATCGAGGTCTGCGTATTTCCGCAGGAGGGGATGTTGAACGATCCCGGCACCGAAGATCTTCTCATCACTGCGTGCGAGCAGGGCGCTGGCGCGATCGGTGGCTGTCCTTATGCAGACACCCATCCGGTCGAGCACATCGCCCGTATTTTCGACATCGCACGCCGATTCGACCTCGATATCGACTTCCATCTCGATTTCGATCTCGACGCGAGCTGGATGCACCTGACGGAAGTGTGCAAACAAGCACGCGCCCGCAAGTACGAGGGCCGCGTCGCTGTCGGCCACGTGACGAAGTTGTCCGCTCTGCCGATGCCGCAACTTGTCGAGACCGCCCGCCTGATTGCCGACTCCGGAGTGGCCGTCACCGTGCTTCCCGCTACGGATCTATTCCTGATGGGTCGCGAACACGACCACAACGTGCCGCGCGGGGTCTCTCGAGCCGACATTCTCATGCAGCATGGCGTGACCTGCTCGCTTGCCACAAACAACGTGCTGAACGCGTTCACGCCGTTCGGCGATTGCTCGCTCACCCGCATCGCCAATCTATATGCAAACGCGGCGCAGCTCGGCCGGCGAGAGGATCTCGCGCGGTGCATGGAGATGATCTCCACTTCGGCCGCCAAGCTCATGAACCGGCCGTTGCGCAAGATCGAGTTAGGGGCCCCTGCCGACCTGATCGTATTGCCTTGTCCGGATGGGGCCAGCGCCGTCTCCGAAATCGTTCAGCCGGTGTTCGGGTTCAAAGCCGGCCGCCGAAGCTTCAGCCGGGCGCCTGCGGTCCTGTTTGGGCCAATGCGAAACGCCACCGCACGGTCCTGAACGTCAGACAAAGTTGGTTGCGGTGGGCACGCAAGTTTCACGATCTACTCTACGGGGCACGGGGACGCTTGCAGGCGGCTGCACAGAGTATTGGCGCCTACCGCGAGTCCCCAGGCTCAATCCTCGTGATGCTGAGCGTAATCACCGCATCGATCGCATTCGATGGCTTCGCGCCGCCGGCCTCGGGGCCAACGACGGTATCATCTCGCCAGTCTCATCGTCGGCGTCGCCGCCGCATCGACCAAGCCCAGCGAGGTTCTGATCGCCGCAGTCGCCGATCAGTTGATGGCCAAGGATTCATCGGGTGCCCACGTCCGCGATGAAAGGGGCATTTCCGAAGTTGCGGCGGCACGTCATGTTCAAGCTGCGTTAACGTCTGTCGCGACATTTTCCGCAGGTGCTGCCATGCTATAGCTGATGGTCCTGATGGCGCTAACGGACAAGCTCGATGCAG
>CANJPN010000616.1 GCA_947475855.1 Bradyrhizobiaceae bacterium | reverse complement strand
GGAGCGCTTCCTCTCGCACCGCCTGCTCGAGGATTATGATGCCATCATCGACGCCGCCTGCCATGCCTGGCAACGCTTGATCAACGAGCACGGTCGATTGATGTCCCTGTGCTCTTATCCCTGGATCATCGAGTGCGTCAGTTCATAGGGGGGACGGTATTACTGGTCACGACGGAAGATCTCGCTCGTCTTGTCCTCCAGTCGAAATGGACAACCAGCGACGAATCGCAAATGCGCGATCTCGCACGGCACACGCTGACCATCATCAATTCGATAAGTGCGCGCTAGTCTTGCTCGAACCACAGCGCCCGCGTTGCGGCTCAACTGACCTCGCCGCCGTCTGACCTGGGTAGCAAGACCTTCGGGACGGATGCGGCGCCGGAGTGACTACTCGGTGCGGTCGGGTCCTCGCGGAACCGGTTCGTGATGGGATAGCGCCGGTCGCGGCCGAAGTTCCGCTGGCTGATCTTCACTCCCGGCGCCGCCTGACGGCGCTTGTATTCAGCGATGGTGAGCAGGCGCTCGACCTTCTTGACGACCTCAGCGGGATGTCCCCGCGCGATGATTTCAGGCAACGGCATCTCGTGCTCGACCAGGCAGGCGAGAATGTCATCCAGCACCTCGTACTCGGGTAGGCTGTCCTGATCCTTCTGGTTCTCTCGCAATTCGGCTGTTGGCGCTTTGGTAATGATCCGCTCTGGAATGACGATGCCGGTCGGCCCTTTGGCTCCCGCCGGCACGTTCGAATTGCGCCAGCGTGACAGCCGGTAGACCTCCATCTTGTAGAGATCCTTGATCGGATTGTAGCCGCCGTTCATGTCTCCATAGAGCGTGGCGTAACCAACCGACATTTCACTCTTGTTGCCGGTCGTGAGTACCATTCCACCGAACTTGTTCGAGATCGCCATGAGGATCACGCCGCGCGCTCGGCTCTGCAGGTTCTCCTCGGTAATGCCAGGCGCCGTTCCAGCGAATATCGGCGCCAGCGTCTGCATGAAGCCTTCGACGGGGTCTGCGATGGGAACGGTGTCGTAGCGGACGCCCAGCGCGCGTGCGCACTGCGCGGCATCCTCGAGGCTATCGCCCGACGTGTAGCGATAGGGCAGCATCACGCAATGGACTTTGTCGGCCCCCAGCGCATCGACCGCGATCGCCGCGACCAACGCGCTATCGATGCCGCCGGAAAGTCCGAGGACGACGCCGGGGAAGCCGTTCTTCTGCACATAATCCCGCGTGCCGAGCACGCATGCCGCGTAGGCCGCAGCGTCGCCCTCCTCGATGACGGTGCGCTCCCCCTGGGCACAGCGCCAGCCTTGCGGACCCTTCGTCCATTCGGTCATCACGACCGCCTCGCGCCAGGCTGGCAACTGAACCGCCAAGGAGCTGTCGGCGTTGAGCACGAACGAGGCCCCGTCGAAGACGAGCTCGTCCTGTCCGCCGACCTGATTGACGTAAACCAGCGGCAACTCGCTCTCGGTGACGCGCGCCACCGCGATGTTCATGCGCACCTCGGGCTTCGTCCAATCGAACGGCGAACCGTTGGGCACGACCAGCATGTCGGCGCCGCACTCCGTCAGGCACTCGACGACTTCTTCCTTCCAGATGTCTTCACAAATCGGGGCGCCGATCCTGATGCCGCGGAAGTTGATCGGTGAAGGCAGAGCGCCGGCGTCGAACACGCGCTTCTCATCGAAAACGCCGTAGTTGGGCAAATCGACCTTGGTGCGCACCGCTTCGATCTTGCCGCCGTCGAGGAGGGCAACGGCATTGTAGAGTTTCCGTCCCTCGTCGCCTCCGTCCTCCGGCCACAACGTGCCGACCAGCATTCCCGGTCCATCCGTCGGCAACTCCGCCGCGAGAGCCTCGGTTGCCGCACGCACCGCGCGCGCGAACGCGCTCTTCAGGACGAGGTCTTCAGGGGGATAGCCCGCGATGAAGAGTTCAGGGAGCACGACGAGATCGGCACCTTGGCGCGCGGCGTCCGCATACGCCTGCTTGGCCTTGGCGACGTTGCCTTGAATGTCGCCGACGGTCGCATTGAGCTGGGCGATGGCGATCTTGAGAGTGGTCAATGTGGTCATGGAGCGTATTTATGAGCATGGTGCCATCCGGTGCAATGGAGCCGTTGGGCCATCCCGGTGTTCGGCTGCTACAACTCGGCACAGGAGGAGAGCGGGTATGCAGAGCCGGCGCATCGGACGTACCGATCTTGCCCTGTCCGAGATCGGCTTCGGCTGCGGCGGCAACGCGGGCTTGATGGTGCGCGGCTCGGAGATGGAGCAGGAACGAGCGGTAGGACGCGCGCTTGATCTGGGCATTACGTATTTCGACAACTCCCCCGATTATGGCGACGGCCGCGCGGAGGAGGCGCTGGGGCGCGTCCTGAAGACGTTGAAAGCGCGCCCCCTCGTGAACTCCAAGGTGGAGATTCGCGCAGAGAATCTCTCCGACATTCCCGGCCATGTCGAACGCTCGGTCGACGCGACTTTGCAGCGAATGGGCTTGGATCACCTGGACGTACTGCAGATTCACAACGGGCCCAGCGCTCGTCCCGTGAAACTGGAGGGGCGCGGCTATACGCGGCTGGGCATCCAAGACTACTTCCGGGCGGAAGGGGCAATCGAAGGCATCGAGCGGGTCGTGCGTGCAGGCAAAGCGAGATTTGCGGGGTTCATTTGCCGGGGGGGCGATGGGGACGAGGTCAGACGGGTCCTGGCGACGGGTGCGTTCCATCTGATCAACGTTCCCTACACGCTGCTCAACCCGACGGCTGGGTATGCCATGGGGGCAGACCTCGCGGGGTTGACCCCGGACTACGGGAACGTGTTGGAGGCGGCACATGCCGCTGGCGCGGGCTCGGCAATCTACAGCCCCGTCGCCGGTGGCTTCCTTACAGACGACTTTGCCGACGATTCGCCACGACATCCTCTGGCACGACCTGCTCGCGGTGAAGCCGCGTCTATCGAAGCAACGCGCGGAAAGGTGCGCGCGCTCAAACTCGCGTTGGCGGGCACTGGTCTCACGCTCGCCCAAGCAGCCATTCGGTTCTGCCTCATGCACCAGGGCGTCACCACCGTGCTCGGCGGTTTCTCGTCGGTGGAGCAAATGGAGGAGATCGTCGCCGCGGCAGGTGCACCGGCGTTCGACGCCGAGGTGATGACGCGGCTCGAAACGCTGTGGGGGACCGATTTCCGTAGGGTGGAATAGCGAAGCGTATTCCGCCGTCCGTACACCCACGCTGACACCAGCGCGGCGGAATACGCCCTG
The DNA here is from genome assembly GCA_947475855.1 of Bradyrhizobiaceae bacterium. Classification (GTDB taxonomy): domain Bacteria; phylum Pseudomonadota; class Alphaproteobacteria; order Rhizobiales; family Hyphomicrobiaceae; genus CAMDPA01. The sequence goes on along the minus strand of CANJPN010000616.1, from coordinate 479 downwards.
GAGGCTTTGCCGCCCTACGCACTGTTGCTCGCAGCCTGCTGCCTCGCCTCGTCGATCCGGCGGTGCAATTCCTGCACGAGACCAACGGCTGGGCCGTAGCGATCGGCGTCGTCGCGCGAGAACCCCTTGTGGTAGTTCATCCGGAAGCTCTGGCTGAGTTTGATCTGACGCGTCGCCCAGTCCGGCGCGGTCCAATCCTCAGGTGGTGAACCGCGCCCGTAGAGGATCTCCGGCGACGTGTCGGGGAAGAAGTTCATCGGCTGTTTGCCCTGCTCGACGAGCGCGATTTGTTCTTGCAGTTGGCGGCGAAGCAATACGATGGGAACGTCGGTGCGCCCAAGTGTCTCCTGGCTGCGATCGGCGATCGGCCCTTGTGCCACCCAAACGATGGCGTCCTGAGCGAGTACGTAGTCGAGGATCGGATCGCCCTTTTCGTCGTGCGTCGGGGGTGCGTACCAGGGCACGACATCTTGTTTCGG
>CANJPN010000615.1 GCA_947475855.1 Bradyrhizobiaceae bacterium | reverse complement strand
GAAGCGTGGAAATCCGGCAACTCAAAGCCAGACTTCCCGCTCGATCAGCAAACGAGATCAGCAGGTTGAAGAAACTTCACGGCCGACCAGTCCAACACGAAGCTTACGCGCATTGCGCAACCAGAACCCATCGATCTCTCACGAAATCACCCGCCGGGGTTGACCAGCGAGCCAGCCCTCGATGTCTTCCACCGCTTGGGGGAAATAGATCTCGTAGGTCTCCCGCGTCGCGTATCCCAGATGGGGCGTCAACAAAGTGTTCGGAGCCGACAGTATCGCCGCATCCGCCGGCAATGGTTCGCGCTCATAGACGTCGAGCGCCGCGCCTGAAATTTTTCCGTCTTTGAGAGCCCTGATCAGCGCCTGTTCGTCGACCAGCCCGGCCCGCGACGTATTGATCAAAAATCCGCCCTGCTTCATCTGTCCAAATTCCGGAGCGCCAACGATATCTCGTGTCCGTTCGCTGAGAATCAGGTGCAGCGAAACGAAATCCGACTGCGCGAACAACTCCGCCTTCTCCACGCGCTTTGCTCCGGCAGCCGCCGCTTTCTCTGCCGTCAGGTTCTGACTCCACGCGATCACGTTCATCCCGAACGCCCGCCCATAACTACCCATCAACGAGCCGAGCCTGCCGAGACCGACAATCCCGAGCGTAAGCCCCTTCACACCGAAGCCGAGCCGCGGCGTCTGCCATGTGCCCGCGCGAAGCGAGTCCTGCTCGGCCGGAATGTTGCGGGAAAGCGCAAGCAGCATGCCGAAAGCAAGCTCCGATGTCGGCGAACTGCCCGTATCCGTGCCGCATACGACGACACCACGCGCCCGGCACGCGTCGAGATCGATGCCCAGGTTGCGCATGCCCGCCGTGATCAGCAGCTTGAGGTTGGGCAGCTTGTCGATCAACTCGCGCGGAAATTTCGTCCGCTCGCGAATGACCATCACGACGTCGAACGGCTGCAACCGCTCCACCAGCGCCTGCCCTGTAACGTTGTCCGTGAAGATCGTCGTCTCCGCCCGCGGCCTGAGCCGCCCCCAGTCCCCCATCGCTCCCGCGACGTGCTGGAAATCGTCGATGATAGCGACTTTGATCGGCCCTTGCATTTTCCGCTCCAAATTTCCGCATGGACTGCGCGCACTTCACCAAGAAGGACGCCGCGATCAACCGATCAAGGCCTTATCGCCGCGAGAACGCGCTCCACGACCTTTGGCGATACGCTCGCATACGTCGCGAATTCCTTCTCCGTCTCTTCGCCGGAAACCGCGTTGAGCTCCAGCATCGACTTGGCCGCCTCGGCCAGCATATCCGGATCCTTGACAGCGCGATCGAACGCGCGACGCACGACCTCGACGATCGCAATCGGAGTAGCCGGCGCCAACGCAAGTGGCCGCGAGATCTCCGCCTGACCGAATACGAACTCGGTCGCCGCGCGGTCCTCCTCGGTAGTGAGAAGGCCGTAGATACTTACGGCATCCTTGAAATACGGCTCGGCCGCCTTGCCGAACTGAATCACCATGCGCAATTTGCCGGCCTCGAAATCCTGCCGGTAGGGCCCGCGCATGGACGAAACGAACAGGCCGCAGGTCACATCGACCTCTCCCCTTTGCAGCGCCAAATTGACCTCGTTGCTGCCGCGATATCCCGTAATCACCTGGATCGGCGCATTCAGAACCCGCTTGAGAAAGAAAGAGTGCTGGGAAGACGTCCCCGCTGCCCCGACGCCACCGAACTTGGCGCCCTTCTTGACAACGTCATCCCAGGTCGAGATTCCCGATGCAGTCCGCGCTGCGCACCCCACCCCGTCCCGGTTCATATTGCCGACCCAGCGCAACCGGCGCGTCTCGAAGCGAGCTTCTGAGTTTCCCAGCGTCGGCTCCAGAGCCGCCGCCGAATTGATCAATGCGATATACGTACCGTCCGCCGGCGCCGCATTCGCTGTGAAGTTTGCCAGATTGAGACTGCCGCCCCCCGGCAGGTTCTGCACGACGACGCTGGGCTGCCCCGGCAAGTGTCGGCCGAGATGACGGGCAAGGAAGCGACCGTAGACATCATAGCCGCCACCCGGCGCGAACCCCACCACAACAGTCACGGTCTTCGCGGCGAATTCCTGAGCGCCCGCTGCGATCGGCGAGGCAGCAAGGCCGGTCAGCAGCACGGCCACTTTACGAAGTATATTCATGCCTCTCGAAAGCTCCGTGCAGCAACTCGTCAGCCCGCATATCTGCACGCCGAATACGACCTCCGCAAAGGACAAAATGTCCAAAGAAGATTCACACATGAACTCTGTTGCCGATATGGTGCCGGGCGGCACGCAACCGACCTCTCAGGTCCACTCGGAACGTACACGACGCAACGCCAATAGGAACCAAGATGCAGATAACCGAAATCCGCGAAAGCGCCGTTCGGCTAGAGAGCAAACTTCGCAATGCCGCCTTTTCCTTCGACGAGATGACGACGTCGATCGTCGCAGTGAAAACCGACGTCGTCCGTAAAGGTACCCCGGTCGTCGGTTACGCCTTCAACTCCACCGGAAGATACGCCTGCGGCGCCCAGATCCGAGATCGTCTGGCACCGCGCGTGATAAAGGCTCAATCTGCCGGCAACCTCTCGATCGATCCCGCAGAGTTCGATCCCCAAGCAATACTCGCCGCCATGATGGTAGGTGAAAAACCCGGCGGCGATATGGAACGCTCCGTCGGCATCGGCACGGTCGAAGTCGCTATCTGGGACGCAGTCGCTAAGATTTCAGGACTTCCGGCATACCAACTCATCGCCGACCGCTATCGTGGCGGCGCCGTCTCACCCGACGTCTTCTGCTACGTCGGCGGCGGCTGGTATCTCCCCGGCAAAGGCATCCCGCAACTTCTCGATGAGGTGCAGCGCTACCTCGATTGGGGTTACACGCTGATCAAGATCAAGGTCGGCGGCGTTCCACTCGAAGAAGACATCGCACGCATCGAAGCCGTGCTGAAAGTCCTGGGCGACCCCAAGCGCCTGGCACTCGATGCCAATTGCGGCATCGGCCCTGATCGCCGCACGGCCTATGCGCAAGCAATCAAACCCTACGGCCTTCGCTGGTTCGAAGAGCCCGCCCATCCCGTCGACTACCGCGGCAATGCCGACTTCATCGAAGCCTACGGCGGCGCTGTAGCGACAGGCGAGAACCTGTTCAGCGTCGAGGACGTCGTCAATCTCGCACGCTACGGCGGGATGCGGCCGGGCCTCGACATCATCCAGTGCGACACGCCGCAAAGCTACGGCATCGGCACGCTTGCCCGCATGCTCGCCGCACTGCAGCCGATGGGCTGGAGCGCGAAGGATGTCCTTCCTCACGGCGGCAATATGATGTCGTTGAACTTCGCCGCAGGCTTCGGCCTCGGCATGTGCGAAGCCTACCCAGACGCATTCGGCGTGTTCTCCGGCTACACCGACGACCTCCAGCTTCGCGACGGCATCCTCCGCGTCGGCGACTGGACCGGCTTCGGCTTCGAACGGCAGAATGATCTGTTCGGGCTGATGCAGAAAGTCGGTTGATGCCCCAGGACCTCGGACATCACCTGCGCACGACGCCCGTAAACAGCGCCAGCACTTCGTCCCGCATGACCCCTTCGACGATGACGGGCAGATAGCCCGAATCCGCCGCCAGATGCCCGATGCGAAGGTTCCGCGCCCGGAAGAATTCCGGTTGATCGCTGCGCGCCACGCCGAACACCACGCGCGAAATCTTCGCCTGGAAAATGGCTGCCGCACACATCAG
>CANJPN010000614.1 GCA_947475855.1 Bradyrhizobiaceae bacterium | reverse complement strand
GCTTCCGGCTCGACATACTCGGTGTCGATCATGCCTTCGATCACGATCTCGCTCTCGGCTGGCACCATCAGGTCGACGGTCTTGCACTTCACCATCGCGATCGGTCCGCCCGCGAGGCCGCCTGCAACCGGTACTTCGTCAGCGTCGAGCGGCAGTTTCTGCGGGCCCATGAACATGACCATCGGCGGCGCTCCGAGCACGATCGCGCAGGGCATTTCCTTGTCGCCGCGCTTCTGATGCGCAACGTAGTGGCGATAGCCTCCGGCGCCGCCGACGCGGGTCGCCATGCGGACGACGAGACGGTTGGACGACTTCAGCGCGCAGCGGTAGGTGCCCATATTGGAGACGCCGCTTGCGGGATCCTTGGTCACGACGTTCGCGGCCGTCAGCGTCGGCGCGCTGTCGAAGCCGGGCGTTGAGATCGGGATCGGCAGGATGCCGAGGCCCTTGCCTTCGCCCATCAGATCATTGCCAGTGTGGACGACCTCCTGGCAGGCGGCCTTCTCGACAATGACGGGCGGAATGGGGTGCGCGATCGCGTTGTCCCACTTGTCCTGGATCTTTTCGACGGGGGCGTCCATGCCGACCGAGTAGACGGCGCGGTTGGCTGCGAGCGCGCCGACGACGACGGGCATGTCGTACTTGCGGCCCTTGCCGTCGACGATGTTGGTAAAGAGGAAGGCCTTCCGCTCCTCCTCCTTGAGGCCGCCGACGAACTGCCAGCGCACCAGCGCGTGCAGCTCACTGTCCTTGTCGATCTTGCGGTCGACCGTGACGAGCAGGCCCTTTTTCTTCAGTTCGTCGAGGTGCTCGTGGAGGTCGCGATAGGCGCGCTTCTGGGACATTGTTGACTCCGTAGGGCGGGTTAGCGCCATGCGCGTAACCCGCCGAGCAAAAAATGAAATGGCGGATTACGCTGCGCTAATCCGCCCTACAGGTTACATCAGCCAAAAATCTTCGCCGCGAGGCCGCCGTTGATCGAGGCGACTTCGGAGGCGCTGAAGCCGGCTTCGGTGATGATCTTCTGGGGCATCGTGAGATCGCCGATCGGGAACGGTGCGTCCGAGCCCATCATCATGCGATCCGTTCCGACCTTGGACGCCAGGAACTTGAGGACGCCGACGTCCTGCACCAGAGCGTCGTACCAGAGGGCGGCCAGCGAGGCGTCGGGATCGGCGACCTTGCCGGCTTCAACGCCGTAGTTGCGGCGAAGGCGGCCGGCGATGTAGGGCAAGCCCGCGCCGCCGATGCCGGCGATGAACTTCACGTTCTTGTACTTGAGGACGTGGCCCGCATAGATCAGGCGGCCGAGTGCGATCATGGAATCGGTGATGCGGCCGATGGCGTTGGCCATGCCGTAGTCGTGGACGCGGTTGTCGCCGGACTCGAAGACGGGGTGGAAGAAGATCGCCGAGCCGAGGTCGTCGGCGGTCTTCCAGAACACGTCGAGCGTGGGATCGTCGAGGACGCCGCCGACGCCCTTGGGCTGGGTGCCGATCATGGCGCCCTTGAAACCGTTCTTGTGTGCCCACTTGAGCTCTTCGGCGGCCATCGCGCCGTCCTGCATCGGAAGGGCCGCGAGCGGGATGATCTTGTTCTCGGACTTGGCGACCGAGAGCATGTGCTCGTTGGCCATGCGGTTCCAGCGCTGGCCTTCAGCGGCCGGCAGCTCGTTGCCCATCATGTCGAGCCAGCCGCCGCAGACCTGGCGGTCGATGCCGTTGTCGGCCATCCATTTCACGCGGCCGGGGAGGTCGTAAAGACCCTTCATCGCGGGGCGGGTCGCCTTCGAGGTCGCGAACTGGAAGCCGAGGCTGTCGCCAGCGGGGTTCAGCTTCACATTGGGGAAGTGCGCGGCATCTTTCTTGGCCTGCTCGAGCAAGGTTTGGGGAATGAGGTGGGCGTGGCAGTCGACGATCATATTGGGCTCCCTGGATGGTGTCCGACCCTCCGGGTCTCACACCTGGCGAAACTGCAATCCTGCCTACGCTGGCTCGTGTGGCGAGCGCGGGCGAGGGCGCGGTTTGGTGTCAGACCCGGAGGGTCAGACACCATTTCGGAGTCCCGTCTAATGCCTATCCCCGCCGCTGTCCAACGGTGGTCGATATGGCTGCTTGGCCTGGGTTTGTCGGGCTCGAGGGGTGATGATAGCTTGCCATTGAATAAAGCGGGGAGCGCCAGAATGAAACGGCTTTTCAGTGTCATGGCGGCTGGGCTGCTGGCCATCGGGAACATGGCGCCACGTGCAGTCGCCCAAGACAGGACGATCCGGCTCGTCGTGCCGTCATCGGCCGGGGGCGTGCACGACGTGATCGGCCGGTTGTGGGCGGAGCGGCTGAAGACGGCTCTCGGAACGATCGTGATCGACAATCGGGGCGGGGCCGGCGGTGCGATCGGGGTCAGCGACGTGCAGAGAGCAGCGCCTGACGGAGCGACTTTGTTGCTCGGCTCCAACAGCACGCAGATCCTGCAGCCGCTGATGTGGAAATTCAGTGGGAAGCCGCTAGCCTACGATCCGATCGACGGCTTCGAGACGATCACGGTGTTTGCGGTGACGGCAACAGCGATGGTGGTGACGCCAGATCTGCCGGTGCGTTCGCTGAAGGAGCTGATCGAACTCGCACGGGCCAATCCCGACAAACTCAACTATGCCCATGGCGGGCCCGGCACGATCAGCAATGTCGCGGGCGAGATGTTCAAGCAGCTCGCGGGTAAGCTGGAGATCCGGCCAGTGCCGTATCGCGGCATGGGGCCGGCGCAGGCGGACGTGATCAACGGGACCATCGCGTTGTTCGTGCCGAACGTGACGGGACAGGTCGTGGAGTTGCACCGTACGGCAAAGATCCGCGTTCTCTCGGTGAATTCCGCCACGCCGCATCCGGGATTGCCGGGCATTCCGACGTCCGAAGCCGCGGGCCTGCCCGGCATGATCACCCAAAGCTTCTTTGCGATCTTCGGGCCGCCGGGTCTGCCGCGGTCCTTCGTCGATCGGGTGAATGCGGCGACGCGCGAAGCATTGGGGGACCAGACCTGGCAGGAGCGACTGTCGGCTTCGGGATTCGATGCGCTACCGGGGCTCGATCCGGAAAAGTCGCGGGCCTACGTGAAGGCCGAGCACGTGCGGTGGGAAGCGATCGTGAAGGCGGGGAACATCAAGGAGTGAGACCGCTGCGTGTGGTCGCCGATCCTGTCGAGCAGCAGCGGGGGAATTACTCGTGACGAGGCGAGCGGTTTCAACTTGCTTGTCGTCATTTTAAAATATTATTGTGGATAAGTGGGTATTGCGTTGTTGACTCGTGGAGTTGGGTGATGGCCGCCGTTCGTGCTGAGGCTCGCGTAGCGATTCCTTATTTTCTGCTGGGCTTCCTCTTCGTCATGGCAATCGTGCCTTGGGTGACGATTGCGAACCCCTTTGAGGTCACGAAGGTGCAAGCCGCTTCTGCGATGTGCGCCACCAACAACTGAGCAGTATCCGATCATACTCGATCGCCGGGGGGCGATCGAACGATCGGATGAAACGGCTCTAATCCATCGGATCCAAAGCTTCTTCATCGGTCCAGGGAATCGCGAAAGTGATTCCGTCTGGTCGGATGATGCCCGTTACGCGGCATGTGTGCGGAACGCGCCGCCTATTTCTCGAGACGGGCCGCTATCGCATCTCCCAGCGCGGAAATGCGGATCGGAAGCTTATCGAAGAACAGACCGAGGGGCTGGACCGCGTCGTTGATGGCGCTGGAGATCGCGGCGGGCGACCCGAGATAGCCCGACTC
>CANJPN010000613.1 GCA_947475855.1 Bradyrhizobiaceae bacterium | reverse complement strand
TTCGCTGCCGGCCTGTCGCTGATCTTCGGTGTCATGCGGCTCGTCAATATCGCGCATGGCGACATGATCGTGCTGGCGGCATATGTCGCGCTGCTGGTGACGACCGCACTCGGCCTCGATCCCGTGAGTGCGATCCTGGTCGTCGCGCCCCTGATGGCCGCGCTCGGCTATGGGCTGCAGCGAGGCGTGTTGAACCGTACGCTCGGTCCCGATCTTCTGCCGCCGTTGCTGGTCACGTTCGGAATGTCCGTCATCGTTCAGAACGGTCTGCTCGAAATCTTCACGGCCGACAGCCGCAAGCTCGATGCAGGCGCGATCGAGATCGCGAGCATCCGCCTGGCCGAAGGTCTCTCGATCGGCATTCTGCCATTGTTGCAGCTCGTGCTTGCCGTCGTGCTGATCGCCGCGCTCCAATATGTGTTCTATTCGACCGCGATGGGCCGCGCGTTTCGCGCGACGTCGGACGATCCCGAGGTGGCACAGCTCATGGGCCTCGACAAATCGCATGTGTTCGGTATGGCGATGGCGCTGTCGATGGCTGTCGTGGCGGTTGCCGGAGTGCTCCTCGCCGTGCGCGCGAACTTCGATCCGTCATTGGGGCCTGCGCGGCTCATCTTCGGCTTCGAGGCCGTCATCATCGGCGGTCTCGGCAGCATGTGGGGCACGCTGGCTGGTGGCATCATCTTGGGCCTCGCCCAGACGATTGGCGCGAAGTTCGATCCGGGCTGGCAATTGCTCGCGGGACACATCGCGTTTCTCGTCGTTCTAGCCGTCAGGCCTGAGGGGCTCTTTCCGAAGGTGCAGGGATGATGGCGGACGACGCGCGCGTCGAACACGCGACGAAAGAAAGCCGTTACGGACTGGCAACCGCTGCGGTAGCCCTGGTGGTGTTTGCCGCAGCACCCCTGTGGGCAGATCGTGCCGATCTGCGCTTGCTGTCGGAGGTATTCGCCTACATCGCGCTGGCCAGTCTTTGGAACCTGTTGGCTGGGTATGCGGGTCTCGTATCCGTTGGTCAGCAGGCGTACGTCGGGCTCGGCGCCTACGTGATGTTCGGCTGCACGATGCTGGCCGGCGTTCCGCCGCTGATCTCCGTGCTGTTGTCGGGTCTCGTCGCTGCCGCGATCTCGGTTCCGGTCGCCGCACTCATCTTCCGTCTACGGGGGCACTACTTCGCAATCGGGACCTGGGTCGTCGCCGAAGTTTTCAGGCTCGTCGCAGCACAGGTCTCGGCCCTTGGCGGAGGCTCGGGCGTGAGCTTGCCCGCAAGTATTGTCACGTCGATGGCCGCCAGCCGCGCGGCGCGCGAATACCTGCTCTACTGGTTGTCGCTCGCGCTCGTCGTAACGGTGCTGGCTCTGATCTTTGCTCTGTTGCGATCTCGCTATGGCCTCGCATTGACGGCCATCCGCGACAACGAAGCGGCGGCCCGTGCGAGCGGCGTCGACGTCGGCCGCGTGAAGCTCGTAGTCTACGTTGTGACGGCGTTCGGAACCGGCCTCGCCGGCGCGCTGATCTTCCTTCAGAAGCTGCGCGTCTCGCCGGAGACGGCCTTCAGCGTCAACGACTGGACAGCCTTCGTGATCTTCATCGTCGTCATCGGCGGCATCGGACGTGTCGAAGGCCCGATCATCGGGGCGATCGTGTTCTTCGCGCTGCGACAGGTGTTCGCCGACCTCGGCACCACCTATCTGCTGATGCTTGGCGTCATCGCGATCGTCGTCATGCTGATGGCGCCGCAAGGTATCTGGGGGCTCGTCGTGCGCCGTTTCGGCTGGCAACTGCTGCCGCTCGAAAGGCGGCTGGTGCCGAAACGCCCACTCGGCGAATGATAAGCCGTAGGGGTGCGGTAGCGAAGCGTACCGCACCGGCTCACCGATCAAACGGTGCGGTACGCGCCACCGCGCTACCGCACCCTACGGAAGAAACCGAGGCGATCGCCAACGACTATGCACCCGCGTCGCCGGACTTGCGCTTGCGCTCCTCCAGTGCCGCGAACACGGCTTGCCGGATCGGTTCGAGATCGGAAAGCCGCACGTTGTGCCGGTGGATCGGGTTCTCGATGCCGGCGCTGCGCATGGATTGGTGAATGCGCAGGGCGAGTTCCGTGCGGGTTGTGTCGCTCGTGGCGCCGCTCGATGCGTAGGCTAGAAGATTGAGCTTCATCCCGTCTGCGTCGAAGTTCTCGAAGTTGACCATCGGAGCTGGGTCCTTTGCGACGTCGGCATGCTGCGACGCTACTTCGATCATCAGCGTGCGCACCTTCTCGGGTTCGCCCTCGAAGCCCACCGGCATCGAGATCATGATGGGCACCGGTCCCGAAACCATCGGTGCTGAGCTGGGCGGCGGCGCCGCGTTCGGCATCAGGCCGATCCCTGCCTCCGGCAGCGCCTTCAACAAACTGAACGAAAGCTGCGATCTGGCCGCTGCGCGCGCCAGGATGTCGGAGACGAAGAAATGCAACGTGAGCTGCGCCGAGTCGCCGACGAAGCTGTCGAACGTGACGAACGGGCCGGGGCTCTTCAGCACGTCGGGATGCTTTCGTGCCAGATCGAGCGCGATTTCCCGCGCCTTGGCCGGGTCCATGTCGTAGCGAACGGCGAACGCGATCTTGTTGCGCCCGACGGCGTCGCGCAGCGTCCAGTTCTTGACCCGGCCCATGATCAGCTCGGAGTTCGGCAGGATCACGCTGGAGCGGTCGAACGTCTCGATTTCGGTGGACCTCACCGAGATCCGCCGCACGATGCCTTCGTCGCCGCCTACCACGATCCAGTCGCCGACCTTCACCGGACGCTCGAACAGAAGGATCAAGCCCGAAACGAAGTTGTTGACGATAGATTGCAGACCGAAGCCGATACCGACCGACAGCGCACCGGCGAGAATCGCGAGGTTGGTGATGTCGAACCCGGCATAGGACACCGCGAGCAGGCCGGCGAGCGCCGTGCCGACGTAGCCCATCACCGTATCGATCGAATGCGCGATACCGGCGTCCATCCTGGCCGGCGCCAGCATCGCGTCGCGCAACCAGCGCTGGAACAGCCGCGTCAGCAGCACCAGCGCGATGAACAGCACGATGCCGAGCAGGATCTTGGCGAGCGAGATACGGAACGTACCGACCTCGAAGCCGAAGAACATCGTTCGGAACCAGTCGCGGATGTCCGCGCCCGAGAACCCCCATTGCAGCAGGATGAACGGCACCGCGAGCATCAGCAAAAGCAGGCTGAGGGCAAGTTCCGTAAGCCGTGCAAGTGTCTGGCGGCGCGGCGCGTCGAGGCCGAATTTCGTCTCGAGAATGTCGACCACCGGGAAGCCGGCATCCTGTGGCTCCCGCGTCAACGCGCGGATTGCAAGATAAAGCAGCCACATGACCACCAGTACGACCGTGGTCAGAACGAATTGGTGGGCGATGAAGCGCCCGAAAGCGACATACCCGCTGAAGGTCGCACCTATGATGGTGAACACCACCAGCCAGATCGGCCCCTTGAGCCAGATCGGATAGAACCGCGAGACCTTGTGGCCGTTGGTTTCCTTCAGCGAGAACGGGGTCATCAGCACGCAAGAAACCAGTCCCGCCAGGAGCATATTGGCGATGATCGTCTGCACCACGGTGACCGAGACGGTCAGCGTCAGCCAGCGGCTGATTTCGGCGAGCGCGAGGTCAGCCGCATAGATGCCGGCGATACCCAGAAGGACATTCGACACCTGTAGCGAGCTGCGGTCGTTGAGGGGCACGATCCGCCAGTCGGATTCTTGCGGTGCCATCACTGCCACGACGATTGCGGCGATCGCACTGTAGA
>CANJPN010000612.1 GCA_947475855.1 Bradyrhizobiaceae bacterium | reverse complement strand
GTGACCGTCGGCGGTGGCGCAGCCCAGCAACTCGTGGCCGGCGCTATCAACATCGGCTACAGCGGATTTCCGGATTTCATCCGCGCTGCCAATCAGGGGGCGCCGCTGAAGATCGTCATCAACGGTATCGGGACGCCGCCGTACGCGATTTATGCGAAGCCGACGATCAAGAGCATCAAGGATCTGAAGGGAAAGGTCATCAGCATCGGCGCCGCCAAGGACATCACGACGATCTACACGTCCGCATTCATCCAGTCTGCTGGATTGACCGTGAAAGACGTCGATTTCATCTATGCCAAGGCAACACCGGATCGCTTTGCGGCACTGGTGGCCGGTGGCGTCGACGCAGCGATCCTCTTTCCGCCGTTCACATTCCGTGCGGGAACGCAGGGCTTCACCAATCTGGGCGACATCGAACCCCATTTGAAAGGCTATCCGTTCACAGTCTACGCCGTGAACACCGGGTGGGCGCAGAAAAACGAGCGCGCGGTGCTCGGCTTCGTGAAAGCTTACGGCAAGGCCGTGCGCTGGCTCTACGATCCGGCGAACAAGGACGAGGCGGTGAAGATCCTGGTCAAGTTCGCCAAGAGTGACGCAAAGGATTCCGCCGACACCTACGACTATTTCACCAGGATCGCCGCTTTCAGCAAGGATGGTCTCGTCAGTCCCTCCGTCTTCAAGACGATGGGCGAAGGTCTCGTCTGGCTCGGGGATCTCACTGCACCGGTGCCGCCCATGACCAATTTCTTCGACACCCGGTACGTCGACAAGGCCTGGAAATAAGGACTTCTGCGGCAGCCGCTGCTTGCCTTGCTCACGCGCGCGCAAGGAGCGGCATGACGCTGCGGCCGAACTCCCGCAGGCCGTCCAGCATCGGCGTGAAGCGCAGCATCATGCAGGTGATGCCGGCCTGCTCGTAGGCACGGATGCGCTCGGCGACGACCTCCGGTGTGCCAACGAGCCCCGCGCCCAGCGTGTTGGAGATGCGATCGCGATTCGCCGGATTTTCAACCGCATCAGCGATTGCATTCGCTTTCTCCATCGTCGGCGCCAGGATCACCTGCGGATTGAGCCCGTACCCGAGCGTTCGGCCATGGGCCGCCGCGAGGTCGCCCATCTCGCGGACGTCGCGCGCCACAAGATCGACGTTCTGCTGGAAATTGCGATAGCCGGGCTTGTATTCCGCGAACCACGTGTCGCACAACTCGGCGATGACGCGTTTGCCTTCGGGAGACCGGCTCGCCGCATAGATCGGCGGCGAACGCGAGCCCGCCGCGCGCGCTACGATATCTCCGCGATCGGGCACGACAACCCGCGAATTCGCGCCGGTCAGCGCTGAAGGAACGTCAGCGCGATAGAAGCGACCGGCATGGTGGAGATCGCCGTCCGTCCAGAGGCCGCGAATGACGGTCAGGAATTCATGCATGCGGGCAAATTTGTCGTCCCCCGATTGCGCCCAGTTTCCGTTGCTGAAGAGTTCGAATTCCTCCTGCCACCAGCCGTTGACGAGATTTATTGCAAAGCGGCCGCCGCTGATGCGGTCGAGGCTGGCGCCCATCTTCGCGATCACTTGCGGCGTGATCATCCCCGGATGCACGGCAACCATCACCTCGATCCGTTTCGTCATTGCCGCCAGGGCAGCGGCAAGGGTCCACGCCTCGAGATCCGGGCCGAGGTATCGCTGAGCGATGAGCGTCGTGTGGAAGCCAAGATCTTCGGCGGTTCGAACCACATCGACAGCAATGCTGAAGGCATCGTCATCGGTGCCCGGCGCCGGGCATCCGCGCTTCAACGCCGACACGGCATTGTCCATGCGCGGCTCGGACCTGATGGTGTGCGGCAGCGGCGTCCAGATTCCGAATTGCATCTGCGCGCCCCTTTACACGATCTAACCGCCCGGCCCCGTGGGTCAGAAGGTTGGCCGGCCGTCTTCACCGATCGTCCCCTTGAACGCGACATAGCCGCCATCGATGAGCAGATCCGTCGCCGTCACGAAGCGGGATTCGTCGGACGCGAGATAGAGCGCGCCGGACGCGATGTCCTCGACGTCGCCAGGCCGATTGAGGAGATGCTTGGGGCCTTGCTTCAGCCGTGCTGCGTCCTTGCCGCCGCTGCGCTTGCTCGACCGGTCGGTGAGGATGAAGCCCGGCGAGATCGAATTTACGCGTATGCCGTCCTTGGCGTGATCCATCGCGAGGACGCGTGTGAAGGCGATCAGCGCGGCCTTACTCGTCGAGTATGGCGCACGGCCCGCCGCCACGAGATGCCCGAGCTGGGATGCGATGTTCACGATCGCGCCATTGCCGCCCTTTGCCATCTCCGGGATCGCATATTTGCACATGATGAATGCGCCCGTGAGATTGATACGCAGCGCCTTTTCCCATTCATCCAATGGCAGAGTCACCGCCGTACCATCCGGCGTGACGGCCGCCGCGACATTGACGAGCGTGGTCAGGGAACCGAACTCCGCAATGGTTTTCGCTACGGCTGCCTGTGCGCTTCCGGAGTCGCCGACGTCCAACGCGAACCCGATGCACTTTCCGCCAGAGGCGCGGATGTTCGCAGCCGTCGCTTCCGCCTTCTTCGGCTCGACGTCACCGACGGCTATCGCAGCTCCCGCGGCGGCAAGTCGCGCCGCTATAGCACTGCCGATCTCTCCGCCGCCGCCGGTGATGAGCGCGACGCGGCCGGCCATCCTCTTATCGCTCGCCATGTGCTCTTCCCCCCTGGTCTCAACGTTCGGCCCTACTTATTCGCGGCCTCGATGTAGCTGGCGTCGAAGAACCGGCTGAGCGGCGGCACGGGCTCCTGCACGTCACCCATTTCGACGAGCCCCGATTTCATGCGACCGAACATAGCCTCGCTCAGGATGCCGTCGCGGCTGAAGGCGGCGAGCTTCTTGACCAGATAGTCGTAGCTCTGCTCGGCATCGCTCCGCTCGGCTTTGGTGAACTTGATGATCATACCAACGGCTTCGTCGCGGTTCTCGGGCTTGTAGACCCAGTCGATGCCACGCAGATGGCAGCGGGTGAATGCGACCGCGGCGCTCTTGTTCTTCTCTGCCCACGTCGTGTTGATCGTCCACACGGTGAACGGATAGTCCTTCATGTGGTCGGAGATTTCACCGAGGTTGGAGAAACCCAGTCGATCGGCGCGAAACGACGCCGGCGGATTGAGAATCGCTGCATCGACTCCGCCCGCGTTGAGCGCCGTGAACCGATCGGCTGTCGCCTTGGCATAGATGAAGTCGACGTCTGTCGTCTTCAATCCCGCCGAGGCGAGGAACGGCCGCATGTAGATGAGCGTGACGTCCTTCACACCGCCGATGCTGATCGTCTTGCCCTTGAGGTCGGCGATCTTCTTGTGAGCGGCTTTTGCGTGCACCGAGTAGGGCGGTACCGAATTGTTGTTGATGAAAATGCGCATCGGCGCGCCCTGGGCGATCGCACGGAAGAAGTCGGGAAAGCCGCTCTGCGCAACATTCAATGCGCCGACCGCCAACTGTTGCGCACCGCCGCCGCCGGCCGTGACGATGTCGAGTTCGATGCCGTTCTCCTTGGCGCATCCAGACGACGTCGTCCAATACTGGGAAAGCTGAGTCGCCGCGTGCGCGACGACACCTGTCGTGACCTTGGTCTGGGCGAGCGCGTCATCGAGCCCGGCCGTCACGAACCCGGCGGCGGCCACTGCAATTGCAAACGTACTGTCGCGAAGGCGGTTCGTCATCACGGAACTCCTTTTGGGCAACCGCACTCGAGTTGGATCGCGGCCCTGCTGAAATCTGACACATCGCAGTAATGGCGAAAAGGCCCAGCGGCGG
>CANJPN010000611.1 GCA_947475855.1 Bradyrhizobiaceae bacterium | reverse complement strand
CTTCAAAGGCGTGGCGTCGAAATATCTGCCGAGCTACCTCGGCTGGCGCCGCATGATCGAGCGCGACGGACACGAGCTCACGCCGCGATCCTGTCTGGCTGGCGCCTTGGCTTAGAGGATAGCGCTACATTGGAACGGAACAGAGCCAAGCGGATGGATAAGATACCGAATGTGCCCCACGCGCACGAGGTCAACCAGCCCGCCCTCGACATGCCGTTCTGGCACGCCATGTTCGCCCCCGCCGCCACGCCCAAGCCGGTAATCGCCAAGCTCAACGCCGCGCTCAACGAGGCCCTGGCCGACCCTGGCGTGATCGGCCGGTACGCCGATGGAGGAGCTGAGCCCTTCCAGTCCAACATGCGCTCACCGGAAGTGGCGAACGCGTTCGTGACGAGCGAGATCGCGCGGTGGGGTGGTGTCGTCCGGCTGAACGCGGCGAAGATGAAGTAGACGCTTGCGGCTTCCCGCAGGGCTACTTGATGTCAGCGAAGCGATCGGCAGTTCGCTTAAGTGACGACACCCCTCAATTTTCGATGGGTAGCTTGGTCAGCCTGACGAGTTCCTGCCACAGCGGAATTTCTTTGGCGATAAACGCGCGGAATGCATCAGGGCCGAGCATGACGAGCTCCGCGTCGTTGTTGATCTCATGCAACCGCTTGCTCACGGCACCTGAATCGAATGCGCGCTTGATCGCTCCGGCCATCTTGTCGATAGCGTCCCGCGGGGTTTCTGCCGGTGCCAGGAAACCGAACCAACTCGCGACATTGTAATCGCGCACACCGAGCTCGCCGATGGCCGGCAAGTGCGGCACGGCAGCAGTCCGTGAAGCACCGGTCGTAGCCAGCAGCTTGACCTGATCAGCGACGGCGAGCGCTGCGCCGGTGAAAGTCATGTCGATATGGCCGGAGACGACGTCGCGCAAGGCCGGCCCCGCTCCTGGGTAGGGCACCGGAACGATGTCGAGGTTGGCGCGTTCCTTCAGCAGCTCGCCAGCGAAGTGCGAAATGGAGCCGGGTCCGCCAGTTCCATAGGTGAACTTGCCGGGTGCGCTGCGGATGACGTCGATCAGCTCTTTGGCCGTTTCGGCGGGGAAGTTTTTCCGAACGGCCAAATAGAGCGGCGAGACGAGGGTGAGCGCGATCGGCTCATAACTCTTGATCGGGTCATAGGGTAGCGACCGCTTCATCGCTGGCGCCAGCGCCATCGCTGCCGCGCTCGTGAACAGAATGGTGGTGCCATCCGGTCTGGCTTGTGCACCAGCGCGCATGCCGATCGCCATGGAAGCACCCGGCTTGTTGTCGACGACAAACGATTGCCCGGTCTGCTCGCTGATCACTTGGGTCATGGTGCGCGCCAGCACATCACCGGCACTTCCCCCGGGATAAGGCACAATGACGGTGATCGTCGGCAAAGCCGGTGACTGTGCGACAGCGGCGGCGTTGAACAAGCAGGAGCCGAACATGAGAGCGGCCAGCAGAAGCGTGCTCATCGTCACCTCAACTCGGCAGAAGTCAGATCATGTGCCGCGCCACGGACAAGCCCGGAGCCTGGTCCCGTTGTAGCCGGGAGAACCTGCTCAGCCCGCTCAGCACTCCTGGGACAACTTAGGTCAGCTCAGATACCAGCCGCAAGATCTCGCCACGCAGCCACGCTGCAGCGGCGACGTTTGACCTGTTCGGGTGGATACCGACCGATGCCCGTCCCTGAACGGCACGGCGCTGCTGACAAACGATGTCTGAAAACCGCAACTTGCCGGGCTCTCTACTCCGCTGCCTCGCGCCGCTTGCCTGCTTTCCCTGCCGTCTTGGTGTCGGCCCTGGCGGCACCGACACGTCCGGGCCCCTTGGTCTCCTTCTTCTGCGGTCCTGCGGCACGACGCGCCAGCAATTCCCGCAGGAATTGTCCGGTATAGCTCTCCTTCGTCGCGGCCACGTCCTCGGGCGTACCCACGGCCACCAGCTTGCCGCCGCCGTCGCCGCCTTCGGGGCCGAGGTCGATGATCCAGTCGGCTGTCTTGATGACCTCGAGGTTATGCTCGATCACGGCGACCGTGTTGCCGGCGTCGACCAACTCGTGAAGCACTTCGAGCAATTTGGCGACGTCGTGGAAATGAAGGCCCGTGGTCGGTTCGTCGAGGATGTAAAGCGTGCGGCCGGTTGCGCGCTTCGACAACTCCTTGGAGAGTTTTATCCGCTGCGCCTCGCCCCCCGACAGCGTCGTCGCCTGCTGGCCGATGTGAATATAGCCGAGGCCGACGCGCGAGAGCGTTTCGAGCTTGTCGCGGATCACCGGCACGGCCTTGAAGAACTCCGCCCCCTCATCGACGGTCATGTCGAGCACGTCGGCGATCGACTTGTCTCGGAAACGGACTTCCAGCGTCTCGCGGTTGTACCGTTTGCCCTTGCACTGGTCACACGTGACGTAAACATCCGGCAGGAAGTGCATCTCGATCTTGATGACACCGTCGCCCTGGCACGCCTCGCAGCGCCCGCCCTTCACGTTGAACGAGAAGCGGCCGGCTGCGTAGCCCCGCGTTTTCGCTTCGGGCAAGCCTGCGAACCAATCCCGGATCGGCGTGAACGCTCCGGTATACGTCGCTGGGTTGGAGCGTGGCGTGCGGCCGATCGGCGACTGGTCGATATCGATGACCTTGTCGAGCAATTCGAGGCCTTTGATCGAATCGTGCGGGGCTGGTTGCTCGCGCGCGCCGTTGAGCTTGCGCGCTGCTGCCTTGTAGACCGTGTCGATCAGGAATGTGGATTTCCCGCCGCCCGATACGCCGGTGACACACGTGAACAGGCCCAAAGGAATATCTGCCGAGACCTTCTGCAGATTGTTGCCACGCGCGCCTTCGACGCCCAGCGCGCGCCCCTTCTGCAGCTTGCGGCGTTGCTTCGGCACCGGCACCTGACGGACGCCTGAGATGTATTGCCCCGTCAGGCTCTCCGCATTCGACATGATGTCGTCGGGCGTGCCTTCAGCGATCACGCGGCCACCATGAACGCCCGCACCAGGTCCGATGTCGACGACGTGGTCGGCGGCGAGAATAGCGTCCTCGTCATGTTCGACAACGATCACCGTGTTGCCCAGGTCGCGCAACCGGCGCAGCGTTTCCAGCAGCCGCGCGTTGTCGCGCTGATGCAGACCGATAGACGGCTCGTCTAGAACGTAGAGGACGCCGGTCAGGCCTGAACCGATTTGCGAGGCGAGACGAATTCGCTGACTTTCGC
Organism: Bradyrhizobiaceae bacterium; assembly: GCA_947475855.1. Classification (GTDB taxonomy): domain Bacteria; phylum Pseudomonadota; class Alphaproteobacteria; order Rhizobiales; family Hyphomicrobiaceae; genus CAMDPA01. Next base: position 599 of record CANJPN010000611.1, on the reverse strand, counting down.
CGCCCGACAGCGTCCCGGAATTGCGCGACAGCGTGAGATAATCGAGCCCCACATCCACCAGGAAGCGCAACCGTTCGCGGATCTCCTTCAGGATGCGGCCGGCGATTTCTGCCTGCTTCTGAGTGAAGCTGGCCGGCACCTCTTCGAACCAGCCGTTGGCGCGGCGGATCGACATGGCCGCGACCTCGGCAATATCGAGGCCGCCGATCTTTACTGCGAGCGCCTGGGGCTTGAGGCGTTTGCCGCCGCAGGTCTGGCAGGGATGATCGGACTGGTAGCGCGACAGCTCCTCCCGGACCCACTGGCTGTCGGTTTCGCGCCAGCGCCGCTCGATGTTGGTGATGACGCCTTCGAACGCTTTCTCGGTCGTGTAGTGGCGGACGCCGTCCTCGTAGGTGAAGCTTATCTCATCACCGTTCGAGCCGAACAGGATGCAGTCCTGAACCTTCTTGGGAAGATCTGCCCAGGAAACCGACATCGACACCTTGAAGTGTCGGGCAATCGCTTCCAGCGTCTGCTCGTAGTAGGGCGACGTCGCACCGGTACGCGCCCACGGCTGGACCGCACCTTCCCCGAGCGACAGCGAAGTGTCCGGCACG
>CANJPN010000610.1 GCA_947475855.1 Bradyrhizobiaceae bacterium | reverse complement strand
GGAGGGGCAAGTCTGGGATCGCCAGATCGAGGTTCCCGTAACGACGCTCGACGGCCTAATCGCCCAGTATGGCCGGCCGGATTTCGTGAAGATCGACGTGGAGGGCTTCGAGGGCGACGTGCTGGCGGGACTTTCGAAGCCGCTGCCGTGTCTGTCGTTCGAGTTCACGACGATCCAGCGCGACGTGGCGTATGCCTGCCTCGACCGGCTGATGGAGATCGGGCCGTACGGCTTCGACATCGCGCTCGGCGAAAGCCAGAAGCTGCACTTCGGCCGATGGGTGTCGAAACACGACATGGCCGAGCACATCAGGACGCTGCCGCACGAGGCGAATTCGGGGGATGTCTATGCGCGGCTGGGTTGAGTTCGTAGGTTGGGTCAGGCGCGGCTCGCGCGAGACCCAACAATCGATGGCGCGCTTGTCGCTGTCGGGTCGCGGCTCGCAGAAGAAGCGGGCCTTGAACCAACCTACGGCGCTTCTAATCGCTACCCTCTTCGCGCTGCCAGCCCACGCAGCCTCTCTCGACGGCCTCGCCGTCGAGGTCACGAACAAGTCCGAGCCGGTGCTGTGCGCGGAGAAGGACAACGTCACGATCGCGCTCGCAGCACCCAACGTGCGTGCGTTCCGTATCGAGGCGGCGCATCCCGCTTATATCGGGATGATCCAGCGGGATAGTTTCGAGGCCGACTGGACGGCGTGCGATATGAGCGCCGATCCCGTCCATAAGGCGCCGGTGCCGCCCCGCCGTCAGACGCTCTATGAGGAGATCGGGTTCTGGGTCGTCGGGCTTACGCTCGAGTCCTATTGGCGGCCGGCGACGGCGACGGTGCGGATCGGCGACCGGGTCGAGAAGAACATTCATCTGTTGCAGCTCTGGCAGATCCGTCCGATGGGCGGCGAGGAAGTGCTCGTTCTCTATCCGCAGGATGGCTATTGGCGCATTCGTCCGATGGCGCCCACCGGGATGGCGCCGACCGCGTTCGGCTCGTCGTTCCTCGTGGGGCCGATCGAGGATGATGGGCGGCCGATCGTGCGCATCAAGGAGGTCGTCTTCGATCCGAAGGCGAAGAAATTCACGCTGGTGTTCGAGCGCGGTGGTTCGGCGACGCTCGATCTCGTGCGCACCGACAACCGGATCAACGCTATCGATGTCGCCTACGACAAGCCGGTGTCAGGCCGGCCGTTCGGCATGCTGCGATCGATGTACGTGACGGATTTCAACAACGACGTGGCGCGGATCGCGGTGCGCGAGAAGGGCGCCAAGGGTTGGCGCGAAGACAACATCATGCGGTTCGGCAAGGCGCTGGCGACGGATGTGTGGATGGGGCGAACGTCGGCGTCGCAACACAACACGTCGTCGCCCGACATGGTATTCAACAGCTTCTCGGATACTGCATCGCCGAAGCGGCCGAAGTCAGAGGTTTCCGCACCGAAGTGAAGGTTCAGGAGAGGCTGCCCTGGTCGCGTGCGGCTTCGAGCAGCGCATCGTTGTACGACAAGGGTCTGTCGAACTCGACGGCGAAGCGCTGGTCGCACGCCCAGGCTATCTTGCCCTTCAATTGCTGGTCGCCGACGGCGAGGCTGACGCTTTGCCCCGGTACAAGCTGGAGGCTTCCTTCGGCCCCGATGCCGCCGCGCGCTATGTCGAACAGCGTGATCGGCTGCCAATCACCATCTGCTTGCAGCCATGCTTGCCACGAAACCGCATAGCGCGGCTGTAATCGGCGTTCGGCGATACCGGGGATTTCGAGGCTTCCGTCAGCCATGATGCAGGGCGTTTGGCCAGTGGCTGCACGAGAGAGAACATCGCGCAGGCGAGGCAGGCGGGTCGATTGCGGCTCGAACGCGACGCTGCGGTCGCTGGCACTGTCGAGGATGTCGATGGCGGCCTGGCACAACTCGCGCCAGATGTCGGCGAGGACATCGGGTTGAATTCCGAAGGTCGTGGTGCTGGGGCCGCTGGATGCCATGAGGCCGGCTATGGTTGTCTTGCGCGCGAATGCGAGGCGGACATGGAAGTGCTGGATCTGGCCGATCAGGTCGGGGTGTGTGCTAGCGAGGCCAGAGATCACGGCAGGGTATACGACGGGCTCGGGCGGCAAGAGCGCCAGAACATGTGGTAGGTCGGAGGACGAGGAGAGCTCGGCAGCATTGAACAGGCTCGACACCGTCGCGATGGGGCCGGCAAGCGTGGCGATTTCGCTAGCCACACCATGCAGGACAGACGACGCAAAGCCGTTTTCGGCGAGCTTTCGTGCCGGCTGGATATCGCTGAAGTCCAGACTTTCCCCGTCGTCCAGGAAGCCCAATACGGCGCCCATCGACTGCCTCACGCGGTTGCGTTGCCCTCAATGAGGGTAATTTAGCCGAAGTTCGGTAATTATTGTTTCCCGGGATTGGGTGGAAGTCGCTTCAAATTGCACGCATCCGTGTCTGTTTCGATGTGCCTCTACCACTCGATGCCGACCATGGCGGCGATGGGCTTGACCGGGCTCGCGGATAGAAGGTGCGCCATTGCGGCCGGATCGATCTCGCCGTTGCGTAGGACTTCGTCGCGGTGAATACCCTGGGCGATGAAGAGCGACGGGAGGCCCGCCGCGCCAGCGCCGGCAATGTCGGTGCGAACGGCGTCGCCGATCGCGAGGATGCGCTTGGTATCCGGCGTCTTTCCGCGGATCGCCGCGAGCTTGTCCAGGGCCATCTCGTAGGCAGGGGCGTGCGGCTTGCCGGCCCAATACACGTCGCCACCCATGGCTTCAAAGAGTTCGGCGACGACGCCGGCGCAGGGCAGGAGTTCTCCTCCGACATCGACGATCAGATCGGGGTTGGCGCAGACGAACGGCAACCCGCGTTCGAGGGCCCGTTCGAGGAGCGGCCGATAAGTTTCGGCGGTTTCGCTGCGGTCGTCCTCCAGCCCGGTGCAGACGATGGCTTGTGCTTCTTCGAAGGTGGAGCGAACGGCGGTCATCGTATCGAACAGCGGAAGGTCGCGCTCGGTACCGATGTGGAGGACGCGTGTGTAGCCGCGCTCGGCGATGTGTGCGAGAGCGATGTCGCCGGAGGATACGATTGCGTCCCAACTGTCGCGGCGCACACGCTTTTCATCGAGAACTCTGGCGACCCACGTCGACGGCATAGGCGCGTTGGACAGGAGAAGAACGGTTCCCCCGGATGCACGGAAGCGCGCGAAAGTCTCGCCTGCTCCCTTGTATGCGGTGTGCCCGTCGTGGATGACACCCCACACATCGCAAACCAGCGAATCATAAGCGGCGATCAGCTCCCTCGCTCTGGTGATGACTGGCGTCATGGATTGTGGTCTCGCGGGTGGTTGCGATACGTGCCGAAAACACCGAAGCGGAAGCCGGCATAGGACACGAACATCGAGACGAAGCCCGTCAAGACCAAGGCGAGTTCCGGGATCAATGTGGGAATCATGAGCAGGAGACCGGCGAAGACGGCGTAGTTCACAAGCTGCGAGGTGATCGACACGCTTGCGAACTTGGAGAATTCGACGAGGCTGGCAGGTGTCGAGGTAGAAAATGTGACCGTCCGGTTGATCAGCCAAGATACGATCATCGCGAGTGCGATTCCAAACAGGCGGGCGATAAAGGGCGAGACATTCACTACGCGCGTCAGCAGCGTGAGCACCAGGGTGTCGGTGGCGAGGGCGGATAGTCCCGCGAGCAAGAATCCGCCGTAATGGCGCACGATTCCGCCGTTCACGGCGTTGCGCCATCTGCTCACCAGCGTCTCGGTCATACCGGCAGGGCCTTGGCCCAATCTATCGGCGGGCGTCCAGGCGTGGGGTCGGGATGCCAGATCGCTTCATCGAGACGTGGG
>CANJPN010000609.1 GCA_947475855.1 Bradyrhizobiaceae bacterium | reverse complement strand
CGACGTGGCAATCAATTCGACTGCGGAAAAGTCGGTTAGTGCAAGCTGGCGTGAGATGCTGTGTCTCGGGTAGGCGGGTGTTCATTCGGTTCGCGGGATTGTTGATTGGGGCAAACCGTCGTTGGTGCCGATCACCGTCAGCTTGCTTTCACTGAGTACCATGGGTGGGGCGAACGCCGGACCGGGTCCTTGCACTTCGATGGGCAATACCGTGACGTGCACAGGTGACCAGTCGGCAGGCGCCTTTTTCGGCGGACCGCCCATCGACACGCTCAACGTCAATAGTCTGACCGCCGACATCACTCCGGCCTCGGGCACACCGGGTGTCCGTATGGTCTCGACCGGCGACATTACCGTCAACAGCAATACGGGCGCCTTCAAGATCATCACGACGGGCGCGAATGCCAGGGGGGTACGGCTCAAACCGGCGGTGGCGCGGTCACCGTGACCTCGGCTTGAGCCATCTCGACCACGGGGGCGAGTTCCAACGGGATCAGCGCCGTTTCCTCCAATGCCCCCATCACCGTGACGTCCACCGGCAACATAACGGCCTCCAGTGCCGGTGCTTTCGGCATACGGGGGGCGATCACCGGCAGCGGCAACATTGGCATCGTCGTCAACGGCGGTACGGTATCGGGTGGTTCGGGCGCCGGGGCTGGCGTGAGTTTCGTTGGCGGCGCCACCAACACGCTGACCAACGCCGGCACTTTGTCGCCTGGTGGATCTGGCACGATCCAGACCACGGCGCTGACCGGCAATCTGGTGCAGACTGGAGCTGGCCGTGTCGCGGTCGATCTCAACATGGCGACCGGCGCGGCCGACCGTCTCAACGTCACCGGCACCGCGAACCTCGCCGGCACGGTTGTCCTGAATGTGTTGACCCCGCAGGCGCGGTTGCAGGAGGTCACGATCCTGTCGGCGGCTGGCGGCACGACAAACGCCGGATTGGCAGTCTCGTCACAATTCAACAGCCCCGCCATCGTGGTGCAACTGCACTATCCAAATGCAACCGATGTCGTACTCGGCACCTCGATCAACTTCGCGGTGTCGGGCCTCAACGGCAATCAGGCCTCGCTCGGCAGCCATCTCGATGCTGCGCTCACAGCAGGATCGAGCGGGCTCGGGACGGTGGTCATCGGGCTGCTCAACACGAAGGGGCTGGCCGCCTACAAGGCTGCGCTCGATCAGTTGTCGCCGGAGGTTCAGCTCAAGTCACAGGTTTCATCGCTCTATTCGAGCCTGAACTTCGCCAACAACCTGATGAGCTGCAAGGTCGGCAATGGCGCCAACGCCTTCATCAGCGAGGGGCAATGCGTGTGGGCACAGCTCAGTGCCAGATCGCTGCGGCTCAGCGATACCGACAGCACGATCGGTTCCAAGGAAGAAAGCGAGCAGTTCGCCGGTGGCGCGCAGCTCAGGTTCGCGCCCAACCTGCATCTTGGTTTCGCCGCCGGATACGAGCATAGCGCCATTACCAGCAGTTTGGCTGCGCGCTCATCCGGCGATCGCGCCCAGGGCGGCATTGCCCTCAAGTATACCTCCGGCCCGATGCTGCTGGCGGCATCGATCAGCGGTGGTCAGGGCTGGTATGACACCACGCGGCCAATGGCCTTCGGCGGCTTCAACGCGATGGCTTCGTCGAGTAACGACGTCAGCTATTTCGGGGGCAAGCTGCGCGCGGCCTACTTACTCGGGATGGGCGACTGGTATCTGAAGCCGATGGTTGATTTCAATGCCACCCGGCTTTCGAATGGCGGTTTTACCGAGACGGGCGCAGGCGGTGCCAATCTGACAGTCGCCAGCACCGACAGGACCGTTCTGAGCGCTTCGCCGGCTTTGGAGATCGGCACGCAAGGGGCGCTCTGGCAGTCGGTGCTGCTGCGGCCCTATGTGCGCGGCGGCGCCTCGTTCTTCCACAATACCAATTTCGGGGCTACAGCGAGATTCACCGGAACTCCTTCGGGCGTTGCCGGTTTTTCGACGACGACTTCGATCGATCGGGTGGTTGCCGACGTATCGGCAGGCGCCGACCTGTTCGTCGCCAACGATATCGCACTGAAACTCAGTTATGATGGCCAGTACGGCGACACGACGCGCCAGCACAGTTTCGGCGGTCGTGCCAGCTTCAAGTTCTAGGCGGGGTCGGTGGCGAAGGCTTCATCGCGAGGTTCGTCGACGGCCGCTGGCCTCTCATCACGCTGACCATTCTGGCTTCTTGCGCCTCCGCCACTCACCCGGTATGCCGCAGGTGGCACAATGGAGAGCGGCAGTGATGAGCGACGACGAGGAAGCCCAGGGCGGCCGTATTTTCTTTTCGAACGCTGGGCGGAGCCTCGAAGCCGAGGACGAAATCCGGCTGACCAGCGTCGGCGTCGATATCGGGTCCTCGACCTCGCACCTGGTGTTCTCGCGCTTGCTGCTGGAACGTCTCGACAACCGCTACATCGTGACCGAGCGCGAGGTGTTCCATGAGAGCGACGTGCTCCTGACACCTTACGCGGCCGACATGACGATCGATGCGACCAGGCTCGGCGCGTTCGTCGATGCGCAATACAAGGCGGCGGGTATCGAGCCCGAAGCGATCGATACGGGCGCCCTGATCTTGACGGGGGTTGCGGTGCGCCGGCGCAACGCGCGCGCGATCGGAGAATTGTTTGCCGCGCAAGCCGGCAAGTTCGTGTCGGTGTCTGCCGGCGATGCACTGGAGACGACGCTTGCCGCCTTCGGTTCGGGTGCCGTGGCGCGCTCGATCCGCGATGCAGCCGTCGTGATGAATATCGATATCGGTGGCGGCACCTCGAAGATTGCCGTCGCAAAAAAGGGCGACGTGGTCGAGATCACCGCAATCGACGTCGGTGCACGCGTGATCGCGCTCGATGCCAACCGCAACGTCGAGCGGATCGAGGAGGCGGGCAAGCGGTTCGCGGCTGAAGCCGGTGTGGCACTCGAAATCGGCAAGCCGCTGTCGCTCGAGGACGCGACCAAGATCGCGGAGCGGATGGCGGACCGGCTGTTCGAAGCATGCTCGGCGAAGGATCTGTCGAAGGAAACGGCGGCGCTGTTGCGGCTCGATGGTCTCAAGAACCTTCAGCGGCCGGAGAAGGTTTCGTTTTCCGGTGGCGTGTCGGAGTACATCTATGGGCGGGAGCCTGCCGCCTTCGGCGACCTCGGTCCGCTGCTCGGGGCCGCGATCCGCAAACGTGTCGAGGGATGGCGAGGGGTCGAGATCGTCACGCCCGACCAGGGCATCCGCGCGACCGTGGTCGGCGCGTCGCAATACACGGTGCAGGTTTCCGGCTCGACGATCTTCGTGACGCCGGCTTCCACTCTGCCGCTGCGCAGCGTGCCCGCGATCACGCCGGACTTGCCTCTGTCTGCCGAGGATTTGTCGTCCGTGGAGATTGCGGCCGCAATTCAGGCTTCGCTGCGCAAACTCGATCTGCATGAAGGCCAGCAGCCCGTCGCGATGTGCTACCGATGGGACGGTTCGGCGACGTGGCAGCGGCTCGACGATTTCTGCCAGGGCGTGGCAAAGGGTCTGAAGGCCGTGCTGGACCAAGGCCATCCGCTGGTGCTGGTCGGTGACAGCGACGTGGGCGGTCTGGTCGGCATCCATGCGCACGAGGAGACGAAGCTGAAGAACGCGATCGTATCCATCGACGGGGTGAACCTCAAAGAGTTCGACTTCATCGATATCGGCGCGATGCTGCCGGCATCCGGTGCGGTGCCGGTCGTGATCAAGAGCCTCGTGTTTCCGACGACGACGGCGCTCGGCAAGGTGGAGGCCTAGGTTCGAATTGCCGCGACGCTACCGGTCCCGAGCTCAAGTCTTGGTGTCCTTCGCTCTATTCGGTT
>CANJPN010000608.1 GCA_947475855.1 Bradyrhizobiaceae bacterium | reverse complement strand
GCCCTCAAGGACAAGCCCCCGAGGGGCGCGCAAGTGCGCGTCCTTGACCGCCGCCCGCCCCGTCGGCGTATCGCTCTGCCATCAGGATCAAGCAGCCCTCCGACCACTCAGCAGCCCTGAACGCACCCACTCAGTCCGTCGAGGACCCGATCTTAGCTCGTTCGTGCCAACTGCGCTGCCGCGAACAGTATCGTTTACAGCTATAAGGACGCAGGGACTTCCATATCGTACCTGGCACCCTTCGAGTGCACTTTCCTCAGCCATTTGCGACGAGCCTGATCCGGTGTGTCTCCAACTGCTATATGCCGGATTGGCCGCGAGAGCCTTGTTTCTGGGGGACACTAAGTACCGGTTGATCTGCTCTTCTCGATTTTTGGCAGTCATGTTCTGGGCAACGGCAGAAAGTAGGTTTAGTAATACATCGCGAATGGGCGCGTCCGACGTTGCGGTAGACGAATCCGGGACTTGTGGATTTGGTCCCGCAGCGGAACTAGACGGCGAATGCGACGATAGTCCTGCCTGCTCCATCGGCGCATCTTTAACTATGTTCAATACGGGTAAAAGCGTTCTGCCGACACGAAACCCAACGCCAAGATTCCTTTGATCTTCGGTGTACGACGCGCGACTAGCTGAGCGAATTCGGAACCAAGAGCTGCCCCAGTCACCACCACGGATCGTCCGAAGGCCACAGTCAGACGTCCGTGGTGAGCCGTCGATTGCGGCACCGTTGTGGCTATTTTGATAACAATCCTCAACCCACTGACTTACATTTCCGTGCATATCGAAAAGACCGAATCCATTTGCTTTGAATGAGCCAACAGGTGAAGTCTGTTTCCCTCCCCACTGGCTGGTGCAATTAGCGCAGTTCGCATTTCCCAAGCCAATCTGGGCACCCCATGAAAAGGCGGTAGAGTTTCCTGCCCGTGCGGCATATTCCCACTCGGCTTCCGACAGCAATCGATATTTTTGGCCGGTCATTGCGAAAAGCCATTTTATATAATTCTGCGCATCAATCCACGAAACCCTGACGACGGGTTTTGTGCCGCGCCCCCTGCCGTAGTCAGATACCGGAGAGCAGCCGCCAACACTCACGCACGCGTCCCAATCGTCAAACGTCACAGGAAATTTGGAAACTGCGAATTGGCGGTCGAGCACAATATTCTGCCGGGGCCCCTCATTCGCACTTCTCCCAGCCTCACCTAGTGGGCTTCCCATCACGAACTCGCCGGATGGTACTACCACCATCTCCGGGCAGTCCTTGGCGCACTCGCGGAACGTCTGTCCTGGCATGAGCGCTTGTTCGGCTTCTGGTGTGAGCACGTACGGCCGTACACTCGAAAGCATGTAGGGCCGCATGACGGTCCACCAGTTCAGTTGCTCTTTCAGTGGCGCCTGATTGATCCACCCAACGAGCCCGAAGATGATGCCGGCCATCAATGCAATGACCGTTGCATGTCTGCGTCGCTTTGCGCGTGCACCGGCGATTTCTACACCTCGGCAACTTATCAGATAGGCCCAATCGGTGGGCTCAAGATGGCTGGACAGGTCCGGTCGCTGGCGCAATGCTTCTGCTGTCGTCAAACGGTCGCCGCTATGGTTCAACCAGGCCGCTGACTTGTCGTTCGCGGCCCAGTCGCGCGACGCGCGTTTGACGCCGTCTAGGGCGCTCAGTAGGCCGGAGTCTTCTGCCAGCCAGCCTTGCAACAAGCCCCATTGCCTGAGCAGTGCCTCGTGCGCGGGTTCGATCGTTTTCTCGCCGGTGTCCTTGGCCACATCCGTGGCAAGCAGCCGCTGCCCTACAAGGTGGTCGACGAGTGGGCGGGCCTCGGCTGGAATCTCTGAGAGTCGAGCAACCCGTCGGCGTGGCGCGCCGGTATCTGGATCGATGCCGGCAAGCCAGGGGATAAGACCGCGGCGGAGAAGCGCCAGACGCGCAGTGCGGTCTTTTGGAATCGCCGGATCGGCATCCGCGGCCTTGAATGCCCGATCGACAGCTGCCTCGATCGAGCCCTTGACGCGGCCGAGTTGCTCGTAGTGATCGAGCGTCAACTGCCCGGACGCATGAAAGTCGCCGTAGAGCCGCTCAAGAGTGAACGCAAGCAAAGGCAGAGCATCCTTGGCACCACCTGCCTCGATGTCGGACAGCAATACCTGGACAAGCTCGGGTTCGATCCTAAGTACGCGAGGGCCGCCGTCCAGACGGCGCACCGGGCCGTTGATCACATCGGCATAGGAGCCCTTCGGCATTGGGCCGAGATCGAATGGAGCCTTCTGTATGCCATCAAGCTCGCGCGCCTCCTGCAGACGCTCGTAGTTGTCCGAGCGAATAGTGAAGACCACAATGACACTTGGTGCATCCGCAATGACGAGTTCTCGCAACAGGACCAACAGGGTCTGGGCTTCGTCCTGCGCTTCAGCGAAGAACAGCTCCTCGGCTTGGTCGATCGACAGCACGATTGTCGGCGGCTTTGGTTTGGCGTCGCCTTCAAAAGGGATAGGCATTGCCTTTTCGGCTAGTTCCCGCAGGAGCGGCTTTAGATTGGTCGCACCACCCTGGATAGCCGCCCGGAGCTCTGCGCGCGGCGTTGTGATATTTGTGGCCTCGAATACGCTCGCGAGTGCTGCCACCAGACCGGTCTCGCCCGACAGGGCTGCGCGCTCCGGCCTGATGATCGGCAAGGGAAGGAAATTATGGTCATCACGCTGAAGTCGCGGATACAGACCGGCCCGGAGGAACGACGATTTGCCGGCACCCGATGCACCCAGGATCACGAACAGTCGAGGCGGGGCCGCTTCGCGCAAGCCTCTGAGCTGATCGATTGCTTTGACGATAGGTGCCTCGCGGCCGAAGAAAATTCCCGCGTCATCGGCTTCGAGCGGGCGCAAACCACGATATGGTGATCGCTTCGGGTCGGTCTCTGGTGGCCAGCTGAAGAAGTTCGCGTGTAGTCCAGCTCTCTGCAGGCCGGTTTTCAGGCGCGCAAGTCCTTCATGTGAGAATGTTACGTGAACTTCCTCGCCCGTGATTGGCATCGTGACGCGGAACTGCTTGTGATCGCGCCCCGTTGCGAGGTTCACGAGTTGCCATGTGCTCGTGACGTCGTGGGGCAGGTCGGCAATGCCAATCCCTTCGTCGACCAGCACACCAAACAACCGCTTGTTGAGCCGGCGCGCAAGATTCAGCTCGTTCATGCACCAGCGTGAAGACAGCCATGACTTGCTCACCAGAGACAGCACTGCCTCGCAGCGGCTGGCCGCTTCGTTGAGTGCCCGTTCCCAGCGCTCCCCGGCTGCAATTCCACGCTCCGGATCAAGGTCGAGGAACAGATCGTTCCACCCCTCCGCGACCAGCCAATCACGTAGCGCTATCGCAGCTGCATTGTCGGCGCTCGAATGGCTCAGGAAGATACGCGACACGACAATGCCCCCAGGCGGAATGTCCGTTACCTATGACCTTAGCGAGAGGCCTTGGGCATGTCAGTGTTGGAGATCAGCAAAGGGTGTCGAACGACCTGCTGGTGCGAAAAGGTCACGATATGTGCTCGCGGGCAACATTTCCGAGTTGGGTCATTCACGTCGCATGCGTTTTACCGCGTGTCCGCCTCGCTCCGAAAGCCGACTCTAGCAGGCATGAACCCAATCGATGGAGCGGCGCGGCCCTGATCACTCCCCTTCCGGCTTCGCCGCGGGGTGCTTGAGGTAGGGCTCGACCTTGCCTTTGAGCTGGATCGTGAGGGGATTGCCGAAGCGGTCGCGGGCCTTGCCGGCTGCCACCTTGATCCAGCCTTCCGACACGCAATACTCCTCGACGTTCGTCTTCTCGTTGCCGTTGAAGCGGATACCGACCTCCTGGGCCAG
>CANJPN010000607.1 GCA_947475855.1 Bradyrhizobiaceae bacterium | reverse complement strand
TGATCTCCTCGTACATCATGCCGAAGGGGTTGATGAGGAAGTGCTCTTCCTTGCCCGGCACCCGCGCGGAGATGTGGTTCAGGTGCATGTCGCACATGCCATAGTGATCAACGAGGCGATAGCAGGCCGCGAGGTCGACGCGCATTTCCCATTCTGTATCCGACATGGGCGCGGCGGCTTTGGGCTTTTGCAATGCGGCGGTGCTCATCTGGGGCTCCTCGATTGGGGGCTGGCTCGTGCATGAAGTAAAGCACGTCCGGGCCATTGTCGTCATCGGGCTAAACCAGCGAGGGCTAAACCTGCGAGGCCCGCGCGCGACACGAACACAGATGAGCGATCGGTCCAACTGACGGCCTGAATTGGCCGCGGTCAGCTCCGGAACAGCGAAGCGCGGGCTGTCTCGAACGGTTCGGAGGGGATTGGATTCAGGCGCGAAAACGGGAATTCGTTCAGCAGCAGGATCGAGAGACACGCCGCCAAGGCCAGTCCGAAGACGATATGCGCCAGCAGCATCGGTCGCGGCCGCGTCAGGTGGGTGATCGTAATGGCGAGCTGCGTCAGGAAGCCGAAGATGACGAGCGCGTGCCACTTGATGGTGAGTTTGCGGCTCTCCGCCATGATCACGCGCGTCTGGCGCTTCTCGCGAAGAACGACGAAGGCGTCGAGCATCTTGCTCTGGACGACGGGGCCGCTGCCGTTCGCCAGCTGGGGCGACAAGATGAGGTTCGAAATCGTGCGAACGCGCGGCAACACCTCGAGCGAGCGCTTGCCTTGCGCCATCAGCGGCCAATCCTTTTCGATGACCACCTTGGTATATTCGGCGAGCGCGTTGCGCATCTGCTCTGAAATCTCGGCCTGGCCTTCAGCGAGACGCGCGATATTGCGGACAGCGTCGGCCTCGTCGATGACGGCCTGGCGCGCGACCTGGTTGCGCGTCCAGATGTCATTGGCGAGGAAGGCTGCGAACAATCCGAACAGAATCGATACCGTGCCGATGATGGCAGGTTCGGCGCCGGCGAACGCGATCACGCCTTTGCGACCGCTCAGCGAGGCCAAGATCGACCAGAGCACGAGCGGTGGCACCAGAGCTGCGGCGAAACAGGCCGCGATGACGACGCCTGGCGGCCACGAAAAGAAATCCGGCATCGACTGTTCCCCGGCCCGGCGAAAATAGACGCTCCGGTTACAGACAATCGTGGTGGGAGGCAAAGCGAAACAGTTGCGTGTTTCAGGATCAAATGGGGATGCGAGACTGCAGCATGCGCCGCTCAGCCTTCGATCTCCTCGCGCAGCATTTCGAGCTCGAGCCACTGTTCCTCGGCGGCAGCAAGCTCGGCCTGGGCCTTCCCCATACGGGCGGTCGCGGCATTGAACGCCGTCTGGTCGCGCACATACAGATCCCCGTCGCCGACCTTCTTGGCCAGCGCCGCAATCTCGGCTTCGAGCTTGCGCATAGTCTCGGGCAGCGTCTTCAGCGCGTGCTGTTCCTTGAACGACATCTTGCGCTTTGATTTGGCTTCGGCTGCCTTCGCCGGTGCGGCCACGGTCTTCGAGCCGGACGTCGATGACTGGTCGCGGTTGGGCTCCCGGTACTTCGCTGGCTTACCAACCGAAGCGCCCCGCTGCGCCAGCATGTCGGTGTAGCCACCGGCGTATTCGCCCCATTCGCCGTCGCCCTCCGAGACGATGACCGATGTCGCCACGCGGTCGAGGAAGTCGCGGTCGTGGCTGACCAGCAGCAGCGTTCCCGTGTAGTCGGCGAGCAGTTCCTGAAGCAGATCGAGCGTCTCGATATCAAGATCGTTGGTCGGTTCGTCGAGCACCATCAGGTTCGAGGGCTTGGCCAGCGCCTTGGCCAGCAGTAGCCGCGCACGCTCGCCGCCCGACAGCACCTTGACGGGGCTGCGCGACTGCTCGGGCTGGAACAGGAAGTCCGACAGATAGCTCGCGACGTGCTTGCGCTGGCCGTTGATCTCGACGTAGTCCCCGCGGCCGCCGGTCAGCACGTCGGCGACACGATCCTCGGGATTGAGGGCGGCGCGGCGCTGATCGAGTGAAATCATCTCGATGTTGGTGCCCAGCTTGATCGTTCCCGTGTCCGGCTCGAGCTGGCCGGTCAGCATGTTGAGCAGCGTCGTCTTCCCAGCACCGTTGGGCCCGACGAGGCCGATGCGGTCGCCGCGTCCGATGCGGGTCGTGAAGCTGCGCACGATCTCGCGGCCGTCGTAGCTCTTGGTGAGGCCGGTCGCCTCGACCACGAGCTTGCCGGACTGGCCGGCCTCGGTGGTCGTCATGCGTGCCTGGCCCGGCGCACTCAGCCATTCCTTGCGTTCCTGGCGGAGCTTGTGCATCTCGCCGACGCGCCGCATGTTGCGCTTGCGCCGGCCGGTGACCCCGCCCGAGTACATCCATTCCAGCTCGCGCTCGATCTTGCGGTCGAGCTTGTGGCGCTCGGCCTCCTCCTCTTCGAGCACCTTGTCGCGCCAGGCCTCGAAATGGGCGAAGCCGAGGTCGAGGTGGCGGGCGCGGCCGCGGTCGATCCACACGCACGAGCGCGACAACGCCTCCAGCATGCGGCGGTCGTGGCTGATCAGCACCATCGCGGAGCGGAGGCCGCCAAGGGTCTTTTCGAGCCATTCGATCGTCGGGAGATCGAGGTGGTTGGTCGGTTCGTCGAGCAGCAGGACCTCGGGCTGGGGCGCCAGCACGTGGGCGAGCGCGAGGCGGCGTGCCTCTCCGCCCGAAAGGGTCTGCGGGTCGGCATCGGCGGGCACGCCGAGTTCGTCGAGCATGCGATGCGCGGTGTAGCTCTCGTCGAGGGGGCCGAGCCCGGCTTCGACGTAGTCGATCGCCGTCGAATAGCCGGTGAAGTCGACGTCCTGGGCCAGATAGCGAACGCGGACATCCGGGTGGACGAAGCGTTTGCCGCGGTCGGGCTCGACGAGGCCTGCTGCGATCTTGAGCAGTGTCGATTTGCCCGAGCCGTTGCGGCCGACGAGGCAGATGCGCTCGCCAGGGCTTACGGTGAGGCCGGCGCCGACCAGCAGTGGCGTTCCGCCGAACGTCAAATGGATGTCGTCGAGATTGATGAGATGAGCTGCCATGGCCGCTGTTTAGGCTCTGGCGATTGCGTTGACCAGCCCGCCAGCCGTAGTGCGACGATCGCTCAGCTGGAAGGCGCTACATCCAGAGTTAGAATCACCCGCGCTCGCTTGTCTGAACCAGCGGCCAGATCGAGCCGCCAGTTCAGCGTCTCCGCCATGCGGACGATGAGCGCGGGGCCAAGTCCAACCGTCGGTTGCGCGCCTGGGCCGGACGGCGGCAACTCGACGAACGCGAGGCTCTTCAGCGCATTCCTCCCATGCAAGCCGTCGAAGTCAATTTCGATCACGGCTGCTCTGTTCGAGGCACTCGTCGACACCTTCACCGGCCCGTCGGCGGCGAATTTCACGGCATAGAGCAGCAGTCCTTCAAGCGCCGGCGCAAAAAGAGCCGGATCGACATGGGCTACGCCGTCGAGATTGCGCGCTTGGATCAGGCTGCCATAGCCGCCAACCGCCTGGATAGCCGATACCACCGCCTCGACCAGCGGTACATCGACCGGTGCGGGCGTCATCTCGCCCGCCTCCAGTCGCGAGACCAGGGTCAGGCCTTCGATCATCGAACGTAACGCAGCAGCGAGCTCGGCGGTGCGGTCTGCACATTCCCGGCGCGCCTCGTCGGTTCGGGCCGAGGCCATGGCAGACGCCAACAGATCAAGCGACTGGACTGGCTAGCGGAAATCGTGCCGCGCGATCAGCCAGAGGCCATCTGTACCGTTACCGGCGCGTCCGGGCTTATTGTTCCTGGTCGCCATGGATCTCCGCCAT
>CANJPN010000606.1 GCA_947475855.1 Bradyrhizobiaceae bacterium | reverse complement strand
TGGCCATGGGTGCCCCCTGCTGATTCGGGTGCACCCCATGAATCACACCGAATCAGGCATTGGGAATCCCACAAGATGGAAAGCGCTGTGGTTTCGAGCGATCACCCTGGCTGGACGGCTAGGCCGCTTGACGGCGCGCGGCGTACACTCGATGCTGTTGCGGAGGCTTGCGGGGCCACCGTCGCAGCAAACCAGAAGCGACGCAGCCCCACTGACAATTGCAGGAGACGACATCGTGTCGGAGTCCCCGTCGATACATCTGGCTGCCGATATCTCGTTCCTGCACACGGACTACCTCTGGCGGATGCCGGGCTCGTGGATCGGCTATCCCTATTACAGCTCGTCGGAGTTCTACGAGGACCTTGCTCGCCTCGCCAGCCGGGGTGTGTTCGACATGCTGTTCTTCGGCGACACCGGGGGCACGCCTGAAGACTACGGCGGGAACCACCATGCGGCTGTCACGAACGGCGCGAAATGGCCACGGCATGATATGTCGCCGATGATTCCGTTGATGGCGAAGGCGGCACCCGGCGTAGGCTTCGCGCTCACACTATCTACCACCTACCATCAGCCCTTCCATTGCGCCCGGCTGTTCAACGCATTGGATCACGTCACGAAGGGCCGGATCGCCTGGAATGCCGTCACGTCCGCCTATAAGAACGAGGCCGCCAACTACGGCTTCGACGAGATGATGGAGCACGATGAACGCTACGTGCGCGCCGACGAGTTCCTCAAAGTGGCTTGCGAGCTTTGGGACAGTGTAGAGCCCGACGCCGTCGTGCTCGACCGTGAAAACGGCATCTTCTGCGATCCCGCCAAGGTCCACCGCATCGACCACCGCGGCAAATACTTCAAGGTCCGAGGACCGTTGCCCGCTCTGCCTTCGCCGCAACGACGGCCGGTCATCATCCAGGCAGGACTGTCGGGACCCGGCCTGAAATTGTGCGCTGATTTCGCCGATCTTCAGTTCTCGACGCGCAGGACGCTACCGAGCATGCAGAGCCATCGCTCAGCACTCGACGCCGCACTGGCTCGGGCAGGGCGCAAACCGCGTGATATCGGCGTGCTCTGGTCGATCCGGATCGAAGTTGCCGATTCCGATGCCCAATACGCGGAGCGGGAGCGGCGCTACCTGGAGTCGATTCCGCCAGATGCTGGGCTGATCGAGATGTCGGCCCAGTTCAATGTCGATTTCTCGAAGGCCCGCCCAGGTATGCGGATCGCCGATTTCGTCGACGAGGTTGCAAGCCAGAAAGGCAACCTCGGCAGCTTCGAGGAGCTGGTGAAGACCGTTGATCCCAAGCAGAGTTTGCAGGAGTTCAGCCGCCGCTTCCTGCTCGATCGCGTGTTGGCCGCGACCGGGACGCCGGCCCAGATCGTCGACAAGCTGGAAGAGTTGCATCACGGGACAGGGGCCAATGGCGGCTTCATCCTCGCCAGAGGCTTCTCGGCCATGGACAACCTCAAGAACTTCGTCGACTTCGTCGTGCCGGAACTGCAGCGGCGTGGCTTGTCGAAGAAGCAATACGCTGGTCCAACCTTGCGGGAAAACCTCAACGGCTGAGAACAGCGCAGCGCCCGTCACCAACGCCCGTTCTGCTTCACTATCGAACACGCGGCGTGTCCCTCATCGCACCCCCTCTTCCCAACCGCTGGCGAGAACATGACAAGGTCCAAAATTGGTGCGCTCTTGCTCGTATTGGGCGTCTGCGGCGCTATCTGCGCGCCAGTTGCAGCCCAGCCCTATCCGTCGCAGCCGGTAAAGGTCATCTCCGATTCCTCGCCTGGAAGCGCGCCGGACGTCATTTTACGCGTCGTCGGCGAGGGGCTGACCCAACATTGGGGCCAACAGGTCGTCGTGATCAACCAGCCCGGCGCCAGCGGCTCGCGCGCAGCTCGCGCCGCGGCGGCAGCGACACCGGACGGCTACAACCTGTTCATGGCGGTGTCCTCCGCATTCGTGACTTTGAAGGGGACAGCGCCTGGCATTCCGATCGAGCTACCCGGCGACCTTATTCCGATCAGCCTGATCGCCGAGAACCCGATGTTCATGGTCGCATCGCCGCAACTCGGCGCGAAGTCGCTGGGCGCCTTGATCGATCTTGCACGCCAGAAGCCAGGCGAGATCTCTTACGCGGTCTCCGGCCGCGGCAGGCTCAGCCATCTGACCGGCGAACTGTTGCAGCGCCGCACCGGCATCAAGCTGTTGATGGTTCCCTACTCTTCGGGCGGCCCGGCTCAGGCAATCAGCGACCTCGCCGGCGGCCGTGTCCACATCCTGATCGAAGGCGGGTCCGCGCTGATCGGCTCGATGCAGTCGGGCTTCCTGGATTCGATCGCTGTCGCGACCGATTCCCGCCTCGCCGAGTTTCCCAATCTGCCGTCGGCCGCCGAGACGGTACCGGGATTTCGCTCTGTCGCCTGGATGGCCATGATGGCACCGACCGGTAGCCCGGACGACATCATGCGCAAGGTCAACGAGGACTTGCGCGTTGTTCTGTCGAAGCCCGATATCCGGAGCAAGCTCGCGGTGATCGGCAGCTACACGCGCCCGATGTCGGCAGCCGATACCGCCAAGTATATCCAGGCGGAGCAGCAGACGTGGGGCGTGATCCTCGAGGATCTCGCACAGACCAAGCCCTAATCCCGAATCTTCGGCACCCGCCGGGGCGGCATCGATCGCACGCGCCGTGCAGCTATTCCAGGAGCACCTGAGTGTCCAAACTCCAAATCAGCTTCGCTTGTTGCCCCTACGACCGGCTCAACCCCATCATCACCGGGCGCGTGCCTATCGAAGGATGCGACGTCAACTTCTTTCCCCTGCGGCCCGAAGAGCTTTTTCCACGTGTCTACAGCACGCAGGACTTCGACGTCACCGAGCTGTCGGCAAGCTCGCACATCCTGACGTGCCTGCGTGGTGACTCGCATTACGTGGGGATACCGGCATTCGTATCGCGCGTGTTCCGGCATGGCGATATCTACATCCGCACCGATCGCGGCATCCGTACGCCTGCTGATCTCCGCGGCAAGATCGTCGGCGTGCCAGAGTATCAGATGACGGCCGCGCTTTGGATCCGCGGCATTCTCTCGGACGAATACGGGGTCAAGACGTCTGAGATCCGCTGGCGAAATGGCGGCTTGCAGCGGCCTGGTCGCGGCGAGAGAACGCCGATTTCGCTACCGCCCAGCATTGAGCTGAAGACGATCGCGCCCGACAAAACGCTGTCCGGGATGCTGGCAGATGGCGAGATCGATGCCCTGATCACGGCTGTGCAACCGAACTGCTACGCAGAAAAAGCGCCCCATGTCGGCCGGCTTTTCCCAAACTTCCGCGAGGCCGAGGAGGCGTACTACAAGAAAACCGGCATGTTTCCGATCATGCACATGATGGCGGTGCGGAAATCGTTGGCTGAATCTTATCCCTGGCTGGCCGGCAACATTCTCAAGGCCTGCTTGCAGGCGCGCAATATCGCTGCTGAAGAGATGAAGTCGAACGGCATGTTCTACGCTATGCTGCCGTGGCTATCGGACGATCTCGCTCGAGCCCATTCCGTCATGGGAGCGAACATGTGGCCTTACGGCGCGAATGCCAACCGCAAGGAGCTCGAAGCCATGCTTCGCTGGTCGCACGAGCAAGGTCTGGCGCCACGCCACGGAACGGTCGAGGAAATCTTCGCGCCCGGCCTGACCGAAGCACGCTGGGACACCAACCACTCGCCGTGAAGGCACAGGGGAATCGCTTGAAAGCATTCAGGCGGCTCCCCGTAGGACGTCGGCAAGGTAGCCGGTGTTCCATGCCGCTTTTTTTCTTCGTACTTTCAAGCTCGCAGTCGCTTTGGTCGAGCGCATCAGGTTGAGGCCTATGTGCTTGACGAT
>CANJPN010000605.1 GCA_947475855.1 Bradyrhizobiaceae bacterium | reverse complement strand
TGCTTGGCGAACGACTTGAGATCGAGGCTCAGGTCATCATGAAAAGGCAGAATGCAGGCGGGAATGACACCTGCGGGCATATCGCCGGGAAAGCGCGGCATGAGCGATCCTCCTGGATGGGACGCCGCACCTTATCGAGATTGTGCCCCAAAGCCAACGCTACCCTGAACCGCCGTTTCAATCCGTCACGTAGGGCGGGTAAGCGCAGCGTAACCCGCCGACTTGCCCAGCCTACAGATCGAAATACGTCAGCATTTCCGCGATGATCTCGCGGCGGAGCTTGACCTTGTTGTCCGGGTGATACTGCCCCAGCGAACGCCCGGCGATATCGATATCCCCATCCGGCCCGACCGCGATCTGGAACGCATCCGCATAGATGCCTGCATTCCGGCGATGCAACAGCAGTCGGTTTTCGTCGAGTTGTGCGTCGACCTCATGGGCGACGAGCGTCTTCGACGGCTTGACGTCGTGCTCGTAGAGCTCCCGCAAAAACCCCATCGCGACGTCGAACCGCTCGCGCCGCTCCCGCTCTTTCTCGAAGCGTTTCGCTTCGCGCTCGGCGTACAGCCGGTCGATCTCGGACATGGAAACCTCGTAGGGTGCGGTAGCGAAGCGTACCGCACCGTCGCACGCAATGTGGTGCGGTACGCGCTCACCGCGCTACCGCACCCTACGGCCACCTAGAGAATGAAACTCACCGCACCGAGCGCGCCGAGCTCTTCGGCATCGAGCACCGCCCGGCGCTCGAAGATCTTGAGGTCCGCTCCTACCCGTTTCAGCTTGTAGATGTAGTGCCCCGCGAACACCCGAGGCGGCTCCGAGCGGCGATGACGGTAGACGAGGAAATTCGCCGTCGCCGTCGCCCTGTCTCCGTCGATGTCCTTGATCCGGACGTTGGACACCATCCGCCGCGTCCGCGAATGCGGATACTCGGCATGGCAGTTCGGATCCTTCAGTCGAATGATCCGCTCCTTGAGTCGAAGCATATCGTCGGCGATCGTGAACAGCGCGTGCCGCGGGTCGGCGTTCGGGCTGTCGTTCGGCGGCACGTAGTAGGTCGCGTCCGGCGTCAGCAGCGCGAGCCATTCGTCGAGCTTCCAGGCATCGAGCAACTCCGCCTCGAGAAAGAACAGGTCCTCCACGTTGTCGCGCGTGAACTCTGCCCGGTTCGTCGTCTGAGCCTCGCTCATCGTCAGCCCCGCTTTTCCATCATCGAACTCCACTTGCGCCAGAACACCCTGAGATGTCCCTCGTCGGTGTGAAGCTGCTCCTCGTCGGGGCCCTTTGCCATGCCGCGTGACATATCGTTCCACGGCACCTCGCGATAGGCCTGATAGCCCTGCTGTGCAGCTTCGAGCGCCGCCACGTCGTCCGGCGTCGCGAACCCGCCCGGCCCGTAGAACGTGAGGAACGCGTAGAGCCGCCGCGCGCGCTGCGCCTCCGTCTCCTCGACCGGTCCCAGCGCCCACGCCGTCACACGCATGCGATCGGGCCCTATCGGATAGAAGAAACGCACCGTCACGGCCGAGCCGTCGTTGATGATCAGGTTCGGGAAGATCGACAGGTTGCGGTTGGTATCCGCGACCCGCGCCGCACGTCCCTCGCCCAGACGCTTCACAAGCTCCGCCCGCATCGTATCGATGTCGGCCTTCGCCTCCTCGCCGTAGACCGAGATCCATTTCGCAACCGGCCGGCCGCGGAAGTTCGGATTGTCCGTCGTGAGGTGCCCGTTGCCGAGATCCTTGCCGAAGCCCTTTGTCGGCAGCAGCAGTCCAGATCCCTTTGGCGGCTGGATGTTGACGCCGGAGTTCCGCATGTAGTTGAGCCACGTCGAATGCGTCGCGAGCAGGTGGTAATCGTCGACGCTGTTCTCGACCATCAGCTTCCAATTGCCTTTGACGTCGTATTCCTGGACGCCAGAGATGATCTCCATCCGGCCCGAGGGCGATTGATCGACGACGAGATCGATGTAGTCGGCCGCCCCAGCCAGATAGGTCTTGAGATCGACGATGTCGCGATCGAAGCTGACGAAATAGAAGTCGCGATAGCTCTCTAGTCGCGGAACCGGCGTAAGCCCCATTTGAGCCCTGTCGAAGCTCGGCGGATAGGCTTCCTCGCCCGGGATCTGTTTGATCGACCCGTCGGTGTTATAGGTCCAGCCGTGGTACATGCAGTAGAACTGGCGCGTGTTGCCATTGCGCTCGCGACAGACACTGGCACCGCGATGCCGGCACGAATTGAGCAGCGCATGAACCTCGCCCTGACGGTCCCTGCAGAAGATCACCGGCCGGCCGGCGACAGGCCGCGTGTGGTAGTCGCCCGGGTTCTTGATCTCTGAAGCATGGCCCAGATAGATCCAGCTCCGGTCGAAAATCCGTCGCTGCTCTCGGTCGTGAATATCCTGCGAGACAAACACTTCCCGGTTGACGAAGAACGCCTGCTTCTCCTTGTCGTCAACGACATGAAACGCGGTGTCGCTCGGCAGGTAGTTCATTGTTATTGCTCCATATTACGGGCAGCGTCCTGGCGCGAGACTATGGCGTGCCAGGCGACACTGCCACGCCGCCGGATCAAACGCAAAAAGCAGCCCTGAGAACTTATCTCTCTAAGAACCTAGTGCCAAGGCGACATGTCGCCAACCCCATGACCACGGCGGACCACGGTTTACGCGGTTCATCCCATCGGTCGATGGCCGCCTGGCGCACGCGGCTTGCGCGTCATGTAGAGCACGGAGCGGCGTAGCAGAAACAATCGCACCGTATCCCACGGCCGGGCCGCGACGTGGCCGATGACTTTCCGCACGATGCCCTTGCGGTCGGGAAAACCCGGCAGGTCCCAGAGCTCCGATCGCATCTGGTAGAACAACAGATAGCTGTCGACCGGATAGTGCGGGCCCAGCAAACGCCGATAGCCCTCGACTGCCGGACCATAGTCCCCGCCGACATCGATGCTGTCGATGACAGCCCCATCGTCCAGCTTGAAGTGACGGGCCACCGCCGAAAGGTCGCTCATCAGCGCCGAGTAGATCTGTGTGCGACGTTTGAGACGGCTCATGTTGGTGCCGTGGTAGCGGTAGTTGACCAACACCTCGGGCAATCTCTCGAGCCGGCCGAGATCGCCGAGCCGCCAGCATAGATCGCGGTCTTCCGACGCCACGAACTTCGCACGATAGCCGCCCGCCTTGCGATACATGTCCGCCCGGATCATCGGTGTCGGACCATAGAGCCATTGCTGCCGCGGCGGAAACTCGGCCGGCGCATGTTTCAGGCGCTCATACCGAATTCGCGGCTTGCCGACGAAAGTGCCGTCCTCGGTCATCGATTGCATCAGGCAGCCGACACCGATGAAATCGGGGTTCTCATCGAGAAAGCGCGCCTGCTTCTCGATCCGCGTCGGCACGGAGACGTCGTCGTGGTCCAGCCGCGCGATGTATTCACCTCGCGCCTCCGCGATCCCGCGATTGAGGGTCGCGATCAACCCCTCATTGTCCTTCTCGATGATTCGCAGCCGGCTATCCCGGCTCGCGATCTCGCGCAGGATCGCACGCGTACCGTCCGTGCTGCCGTCGTCGACGACGACCAGCTCGAGGTCCTGCCAGGTCTGCCCCAGGATCGAACCGACGGCCTCGCCGATGAAGCGCTCGCCGTTGTAGGAAGCAATGATCACGGAAACCTTGGGCGACCGGCCCATGGAAAACCTCATCAACGATGTCAGAATTCGAGAACGATCGAACCGAATAGAGCGAAGGACACCAAGACTTGAGCTCGGGACCGGTAGCGTCGCGGCAATTCGAACCTAGGCCTCCACCTTGCCGAGCGCCGTCGTCGTCGGAAACACGAGGCTCTTGATCACGACCGGCACCGCACCGGATGCCGGCAG